>MQUF01000006.1:300000-397490 GCA_001914235.1 Desulfobulbaceae bacterium DB1 | reverse complement strand
ATCATGCTGCTTTACGCTGATTTCCGGCGTTTTTCGGGCGCAGGAGTCCCGTCCCGGTGCAATCCGGCTTGTGTCCTCGGCAAGTTCACGGCTTTCGTTTACATACCCGATGCCTCCGGCTCGTCTATTGCCGTAACGGAGCGGCCATGGCCGGTGGCCGGGCGATCATTGTCGCGGCGATCACCATGGCGGCCCCGCAGGCCGGGCAGATGATAGCCGGCCGTTGCTTCAGGTTGCGGACAAGGGCGCGCCATGGCGCGACCCGCAGCACCAGCTGCAGGAAGCGGAGCAGCTTTTTGCTGCATGCATGGAGAAAACCATACGACCTTGCCCGTCGAAACCCTCGGGGCAGCACATGGAGCATAAGCAGGTAGAGGAAGTACTCGCCCTTGACGGTTCGGGTCCGGTCTTCTCCGCTTTTGGCATGGCGATACCGGAAGGTGACCATGCCGTCCCGGCAGTGCAGGATGTCTTTTTCCCGGATAACACCCCGGTACAGATAACGGCCAAGATAGATAAGGGCCTTCTCGCCGTTGCCCGCGTCCTTGCAGTCAACCACCCACTGATCGGGGCAATCATGGGGAACCGGCAGCTTGTTTTCGACCAGGGTCTGGAGCAGCTTCGCCCGAAAGACCTTGGCCATGGCCTTGTGGCTGAAGAGATATTTCCCGGATTTTTCCTTCCACAGCCCGGTTTGCGGGTTGATGCTTGCTCCGGGCATGACAACGTGGATGTGCGGATGATAGTCCAGGGTTCTGGAATGGGTGTGGAGGATGGCGGTGAATCCCGCTGATCCGCCGAGTTTTTTGTCGTTATTGGTGAAGGATTTCAGGAGGTCCTGTACTGCCCTGAACATCAGGGCGTAAACGGTTTTCTGGTGTTTCCACGCCAGATCCCGCATCTGCCCGGGCAGCGTGAAGGTGATCAGGTAGTATTGACACGGCAGTCGTTTGTCAAGCTGGCTTTCCAGCCACTGCCGGCTCTCATGGTTCTGGCAATGGGGGCAGTTTCTGTGGCCGCAGGAATGGGGAATATAGATCCGTTCGCCGCACCGGTGGTCCGAACAACGGGCCAGCATGTGCGGTCCATGCTCGTATCTGCATCGGGCCATGGACTCCAGAGCCTTGATGTGGCCTGACAGGAGATTTTTGTTGTAGGTGCGGAAGAAGCTGTCCCTGAACTTGTTGATGATCGTGGAGAGCAGCATTATTTACGCCCTCCCCATCTGATGTCCAGGGAGTTGACCAGGGAATTGACGGCCAGTCTCGCATTGTTGGCCGTGGTGGAGGTCAGGTGGGTGTATCTGGCGGTGGTCAGGATGCTGACATGGCCAAGGATCTGCTGCAGCTCAAGCAGATCAACCCCGGCCTCCAGCATGTGGGTGGCATAGCTGTGACGCAGGGAGTGGCATGAGATTTTTTTTTATGCCGAGTTGCCGGACAACGGTCTGCATGGTGGTTTGAATGCCGCCCCTGTCCAGGGGCAAATCAACCAGGTGGGCATTTTTCAGACCTCTTTTCCTGCTGGGGAAGAGGAACCGGGGATGCTTGTGCATGGCCCAGAACTCCCGCAGCACCCGCAAGGTCTTGTCTGGCAGCGGCACCAGCCGGTCCTTGTTACCCTTGGCATCACGAATATGGACCCGCATGTTGCCTGCGTCGATGTCGCCGACTGTGAGTCGAATGCCTTCGCCAAGGCGCAGGCCCATGCTGTAGCAGGTAAAAAAGAAGACCTTGTAGCTCAAGGTTTTGGTTGCGGCAAATAGTTGCCCCGTCTGCTCGACGGACAGGATGTCAGGGATTCTGGATGTCTTGGGAGGCTTGATCAGGGGGATATCTTCCCAGGGTTTGTTCAGTACCCCGGAATAGAAGAACTTCAGGCCGTAGAGGTCGAGCTTGACCGCGCTCCAGGAATGCGTGTCCAGGAGTTCCGTGAAATAGTCGAGCAACTGGCCGGAGTTGAGGTTGTCAATCCTGCAATCGAAATAGTTGCCGATACGCCGGATCGCCCTGGCGTAGGCGTCGATGGTCTTGGGCTGCAGACCGCCCAGTTTGAGGCATTTCAGGTGTTTCTGATACTGCTTGTTGAAGAGGGAATCTTGTGGCATGGTGGTGTTCATTGTAACCTCCTTGGTAATAGTTGATGCGGCGGCCTCGCCTTTGCTCCGCCACTCTCTACTTATTACCGTATGCCGTGAGATTACAACATGTTAATGATGGATAAACAAGCTCGCTCGTGACTCGTCTGCCGCGTAGCGGCTTCGTCCAACCAGCTCTTCAAGATGGTTTTGGTAGTTTTCAAGCTCTTCTTCCGCCTTTTCCCGCTCCCCTATTTCCTGACGGAGCCGGGTGTTTGCCGCCTGGAATTGCTGCTGTTTTTCCTCAATGACGCCCAGCATGCTGTTTAATGTGTTCCCAAGATCAGACAGTTCCGAGATGTTGTTTCCGGCGGTAAAGGCTTTGTTGAAACCTTCTTCGGCAATGTCTTTTGCCTGCCGGACAAGGGTGCGAATCGGAGCTGTTACCGACCTGCCTGCCCAATATATCAGTCCGGCCAGAAGACAGGAACAGATAGCGATGAATTTCAACTGACGAGAAAGAAAAGAATGTTCCTTGGCGCGGATTCCCTCTATGGGCAGGCTGTGCTCGACGAACAGGTAGCCGCAAATTTCTCCTTTCTCCAGCAGTGAGTCGCTGTTGTTGTCGTCTCCGATAACGGCCAGGGTAAGATGCCTGTTTTCCTTTACTTCGGAGTTGATCCGTTCTGCGGTGGGAAAGGAGGGGATGGAGATGGGAGAGAGAAAGGGGTTGTCAGGCGGACGCATTTCTCGGGAAACAATAGTGTTGCCGTGCGCATCAAGCAGGGCGATATGGATAAGGGTCGGTTCGAGCTCCTTGCCGCCATGCATGACCCGGCTGAAAAGTTTGACTACTTCCTGGCGGTTGATCTCCGCCTCCGGTTTGAGATCATATTGGATGTTGTCGAAATAAGAGCGGAATATGGGATTGTCCGTCAGCAGCTTTATTTCCCGAATATTGGCGGCAACGGTCTGTTCCGTAACGTCCTTGAGACGATCCGTGAAGATATTCAGGTTGTAGAAAACAATTCCTGAAATGATAACCGCTATCGGCACCAGAGTAACCACATAAAAGCGAGAGGCCAATTTCATTTTTTATTTCTCCAGCCGGTAAGCAGCCTGGGAAAAATCGTACGCGCCATAGACCATCCAGATGAGATCAGGTCTGACGGCGTAATAAGTGTCTTTGACCACCAGCCCGGCAATCGAAAGGCGATCAAGTTCATAGGCGGTGATCTCCTGCCACTTGCGATTGGCCGCGTCTTCACCGTAACTGTGCAGCGCGTCCGCGAACATGATTTTGGTGTTTTGTGCATCCGGATAGTCTTCATCCACCAATGAGACAAAGGATTCCAGGGAAAAGGTATGCAGGTGTGATACATAGTTATGGGGCATACCCCACCCAAAGTCTCCTATCATGAAATCATACTTTTTGAGCAGATGATTGTAAGGGGAGTCGGGCTTGCGGCGTGATTCGAGAATACCGTTGTTGGTGGCCTCGTCGACACGATCAATATTGACCGTTATGCCGATCCGGGCAAGACTGCTTTTGACTATTTTGGCCTCATCAAGGGAGACATCGTCACAGTACATATTAAGGCTGAAAGGTTTCCCGTAACCCGATTCCGTCAAGAGTTTCCTGGCAAGTTCCGGGTTGTAATCGTAATTTCCTAATTCTTCCACCGAACCGGGCAGACCGGGAAAGGCCCATTGATGGTTGACTCGCGCTCGGTCTCGATAGACGATTTTGAGAATCTTTTCATAGTCAATGGCATGCAAAACGGCGCGGCGAACTTTATTGGACCAGATGGGGGTATCCCGTTTATAACCGGTCAGATTAAAGTAGATCCAGCTGATAAGTCCCTGCCCTTTTTTACGAACATCAAAACCCGCTTTTTTGGCGGAGAGAATCTGGCGGATGGGGAGATCGGCAATGGCGTCAAGTTTTCCTGCCAGCAGCTGTTTCAGGCTTTCCTGCTGGTTAAGTCCGAAATGAAAGTCAAGACGATCGATCTTCGGCAGCCTTGCATCCCAGTAGCGCGGGTTTTTTATCATGCGGATCAGGCTGACGTTTCCATGGTTGTCGTACTCAATGCTGTCAACGGCAAAGGGGCCGGTGCCCACCGGATGATGCATGAATGCCTCATCTCCCTGCGCCCGGAGAAGTCCCGGCGGCAGCATGACAAAAAAACGGCTGGAGATGAGGAATATGGAATTGTGTTTCTTGAAATGGATGCGGACCCGGTGGGGATTAAGGATTTCCACCCGTCGGTATTCGGGGATAATCGCCTTGATCCAGTTAAATCCTTCGGTAACCGCAGCCATCCGTTCAAAGGAAAAACGAACGGCTTCGGCATCAAAGGGTTCACCGTTGTGGAAGAAAACGTTTTTGCGCAGGGAAAATTCTATTGTTTGCGGATTGATCCATTGCCACGCGGTGGCAAGCGCTGGAATTAATTCCCCTGTTGCGGCATCTGTTTTCAACAGGCCCTCAAAAAGATTCGGGTTGAGATGAAGCTCCAGATCGCCCTGCACACGATGGGGATCAAGCAGGGGGCCGCCGAGCCGTGATAGGGAAAAACGTACGGGAGGCGTGGGTTTTTCCTGGATTCCGTGGGCGCTCAGGGGGGACAGGAAGATCAGCAACGGCAGGAAATGAGAGAAAAAAAGAAAGAGGACGGAGTTGTAGAGTCGCTTCTTTCTCCCTCGATGGCGGCGAAGCTCGATGTCTGGCAGCAGCTGGGGCATTGGGTTTTCAAATCCTTTTTCTGTCGAGTTGTTTTCAGATTACCAGAAAAAAAATGCCCATGCCAAGGAAATAGAAATGTTCATGAATTGCGGTGGTTGGAATGTTCAGGTGTGCTTGGCTGCCGCAATGCTTTTTGCGGCTGTTTTTCCCCAAGCTCAGGCGCCGGAGTGCCGCTCAGGACATCCAGTTCCTCTTTCTGCAGCCCTTCCGCGGGGGGTTGCTGTTTAGGCGGCGGGGTGAGACGCAGACTGCTTATTTTGCTCATGGTCAATTCCCAGCTTCACGCCTGTTTCCGTCATCAGGGCACCGGTTATCCTCCTTTGGTTGCCGCTTACCGCCTCCAGAAAACCGTTATAGAGTATCCGGTTGATTTCCCTGGGAATGCCGCCGCTGATCCGGTGCACGACGGCAAAAGCATCCCCGGTCAGCAGGTCGGGGGAGGCCCCGCATTTGAGCAGCCGGTATTTGACGAACTGTTCCGTTTCTTCCCGCTTGAGGGGATCAAGCCGGACGGCAAAGGTGATGCGGCCCCGCAGCGAGGCGTAGGAGGGATTCGTCAGCCGGCGTGACAGGCTTTTTTCCGCGACGAGAAGCACGGTCACCAGTTTTTCCTGTTCCGTTTCCAGATTGGACAGGGTGCGCAGGATATGGAGGGCGTCGGCTTTCAGGAAATGGGCCTCGTCAATGACGACAACCAGCCGCTTGCCGTGCTCGTGGAGTGCAAGCGCTGTTTCCTGGAGCTGGGTAAGCCGTTCGTGGGCGCATCTTCCCTGTTTCCGCTCCGGGTCCGCTTCGCAGATAATCCGGCCGAGCAGCATCGCCTTGCCCATGTCCGGGGAGACCGGCACAATCACCGGTTTGAAGCGGGAGGGGTCCAGGTCGCGCACTGCAAGTTGTGACACCAGGGTTTTACCGGTTCCGGAAGCGCCGCTGAGCAGGATGAGGGCGTGGCAGTCCTCGATGCCGATGCGGATTTTGACCAGCGCCTCTTCATGCTGCCTGGTTCGGTAAAAGAGATCGGCATCAAGGGTGTCCTTGAAGGGATTGCGGAAGAAACCGAATTTTTCCGCCCAGCCGGAGGAGCTCATGCCGTTTTCCTCTGCGCTTGCGGGGCCTGTTCCCGGGCCGCGCGGATGAGGTTCAGGTAGCGGCCGAAGGAGGAGCTGCCCTGTCCGTTGGCGCTGCCTCCCTGAAGAAGATTCTGGGCGATGGTTCTGGTGTTTTTGCTCACCCTTGCCTCCGGTCGGTAGACAGAGTGGGGGGTGCGGCGCGCCGCGGCCAGGGAAACGGTGGAGTCTCGCAGGACATAGCCGCCATTGATGACGGTACGGCCGAGAAAATCCCGGGCGCAGGCAACAAAGCGCTGGGCGACGTCCGCCGCCTGCTTGAGATTGCCGGCCATATTGACCACCAGATAAAGCGGGCGTTCGGGCATCTTTTCCTGGTGCAGCACCTTCAACAGTCCGTAGGCGTCGGCAAGGGAGGTGATGTCCGGGGTGATGACAAAGAGAAGTTCATCGGCTGCCATGAGAAAATCCCGCACCGCCCGTCCCATTCCGGCGCCGGTGTCCACGACAATGATGTCGGCCGCTTTTTCAAGCTGCATCAGGGATTCGATAATGCGGGAGCGATCCTGCCGGCTGCTGTCGGCCAGGGCGAGAATGCCGCTGCCGCCGGCAATAATGCCGATGCCTTCAGGCCCGGCTTCGATGACCTCCGCCATCCCCACCTTGCCCCGAACGAGATCCGTCAGGCTGTGACGCGGGGTGATGCCGGCCAGCAGGTGCACATTGGCCAGACCCATGTCGCCGTCAAGCACCACCGTCATTTTGCCCTGCCGTTGAAATTCGATGGCCAGATTGAGGGCAAGGTTGGTTTTCCCTACCCCGCCCTTGCCGGAGGTCACGGCAATGACCCTGGCAAAGCGAACTGCCGGCAAGGGCCGTTCGCTGTTGCCCGACTGGTGGCGGGCGTGGATGGCGGCAAAGGCAGCCTCGCTGGCCGGGGGAAAGAACAGCACTCCTCCCTGCAGAATTTTGGCAGGCAGTTCATCGCCATGCTCGGATTCATAATAACGCAGCAGGCTTTCTTCCAGGCCGGTCCGGCGGACGAGATCGTCTATGGACAACAAGCGGGAGTCCATCACGCCGGTTTTGTCGGAGGGCTTTCCTGGGCCTTTATTGCCCGGGCGATGGTATCCAGCATTTTGTCCAGCATGAAAGGCTTTTTCAGGCAGGCAAATGCTCCTTTTTCCGCCGTTTCCTGGATTTCCGCCATGGAGGCATGGCCGGTTATGATGACCACCGCTATTTCCGGATATTCCTGTTTGATAAATTTCAGCACGGAAAAGCCGTCTTTGCGCGGCATGCGGAGATCAAGCAGGACGGCATGATATTTGTCGTTTCGCAGTTTTTCCACCCCTTCCACCCCGTCATAGGCGCCTTCGGCGCTGTAGCCTGCGGCCTGCAGGGTTTCGCGAACAACGGAGTTCAGCGATTCTTCGTCGTCCACCACGAGAATCCTGTATTTGTTTTCTTCTTCGCTGTTTTCTTCCTTTTTTCTGGTTTTCAGGATTTTTTTCATCTGGCGGAGTCGGTCACTTTTGTCCAAAGGAAGTCGCACCAGAAAGGTCGTGCCCCGCCCTTCAACGCTTTCCACCCGAAGGGTCCCTTTATTGTGTTCCATGATGGTATGGCACACGGCAAGGCCGAGTCCGGTCCCCTCACCTTCCAGTTTGGTGGTGAAAAAAGGATCAAAAACTTTGCCCAGATCTTTCCGGGCAATGCCGTGGCCGGTGTCGCGAACAGACACATCGATGAAGTCCTGGTCGCCGGCGGCCTGGATGGTCAGGGTGCCGCCGTCGGGCATGGCCTGGCAGCTGTTGATGAAAAGATTGAGGAAAACCTGCTCGATCTGCTGCGGATCGACGAGAACCGCGGCAAGTTTGGCGGGCAGCTGGTTGTCAATGGTGATATTGGCAAGGGATTCTCGCGATTCCATCATGCTCAGGGCTTTTTTAATGACATCGACAACATTGATCGGGTCGAATTTCGGCTCAGTGGGCTTGGCAAAACTCATGAGATTGGTAACAACGCTTGCGATGCGCTCCACCTGACCTGAAATTATGTCCAGTCGCTTGGCCGGCTCGGGTTTGTCCGCCATTGACTGTTTCAGCATTCGTTTCAGTAACTGGAGATTCAGCGAAATAACCGTGAGAGGATTGTTGATCTCGTGGGCGGTGCCATAGGCAAGATGGCCCACCGTGGCCAGGCGGTGTGAATGAAAAAGCTGCTGCTGTTTCTGTTCCATTTTGCGGGACGTCTCAGCAAGTTTCCTGGCCTGACGGTTGACGGCCTGCTGGAGGAGAAGACGTTCGATGGCGGTGCCGGCGGCAGCGGCAAAGGCCTCGAAATTCTGCTGCAGTTCGCCGACGCCGTTGCGGATGAAATCCGGACCGCTGCTGAAATCGACCAGCAGCTGGCCGAGCAGCGGCTCCTTGCGCCATCTGGAATTCTTATCCGCCACAAAAAAGGTGGCGAGAAATTTCGATCCGGACATGATGCTGAACATGCGGGACTCGTCGATTCTGCCGTGCACCAGATCATGGGTTGCCTGCTCAAGCCGGTTGGCCGCCTCGATCTCGATGTCGCTTGTCGCATATTTTTTACGCTTGGTCATGTCGGCAAGGGTGGTGGGCAGCTCGATATCGTGAAAGGCATGGGATTCAGCCAGGGAGCCGACAAAGCGATGGGCCTTGGGATCGCGGATCAGGCAAAGACTGCGCTCCACCTCAAAGGCCCGGCAAACGGAATCACAAATGATTTCCGCCGCTTCTTTCAGGGAGAGTTCGGTGTGCAGCCGTTTGTGCATTTCGCAGGTGGCGGCGAGCACCTGGTTGGTGGCAGATAAAACCTGGTTGTTTTCGTCGAGCTGCAGACTCATGCGGCCGAGGCTGGCATTGGCTGAGCGCAGCAGTTGCTGGTATTTTTCTTTGTCCCAGAACCCGAGAATTTTACACACCTCTTCCACCCGGTGATGCACATTCTCCATGATTTCATTGAGATCCCGGGAGGTCAGATGGTGGAGGCGGGCCAGATTTTCCAGGGCGAAATGGAAGTTTTCGTGGCAGACCGGCTGAGAGGTCAGGAAATAGCTGGAACCGACGTTGTGGGTGACGCAGAGGACATCGGCAAAGCGGATGAGCTGGGGCAGGTTATCGTTTTCCGGGGCAATGGTTTCGATAACCGGTTGATGATGCAGCCACATGGAGCGGGTCAGCATGTCCGGGAACCCGTAGCGTTCGCCGATAATCTTGCCGGCATCGACATGATTGAAGCCGGCGATGGCTTGCTCGACATCAAGCGGCAGCAGCTCATTGTCCATGGTGAAGGACGGGTGCTCAATTTCCCGGCATATGCGGGCAAAGCTGTCCGGGAACTGTTGATAGCAGACCAGCTTCCCCAGGTCGTGGATCAGGCCGCAGAGGTAGGCTTCGTCCGGAGAGGGAAAGTCGAGATGATGGGCCAGGGTTTCGGCGGTGGCTGCCACACCGATGGAGTGCAGCCAGAAACGGACAAGTTTATCCTGTTCTTTTGCCGTGGCAGCGGAAAAGCTGTCAAAAATCGATACGGACAGGATAATACTGCGCACCGCATTGAAGCCCGCCGCCGAGATGGCCTGGGGAATGGTGGTAATTTCCCGCCGGGCTCCCACGTGGGCGGAATTGGCATAACGCAGGATCTTGCCGGTAAGCACCTGGTCGTTTTTCAGCAATTCCGCCAGGGAGTCAAATGTAGAACTCTGGCCTTCCATGAGGCGGATCGCTTCCATGGCCACGGAAGGCAGGGTGGGAAGACTGTCGAGGTTGAAAGCGCGTTCCAAAAGGTTTTCCGGCATAATGGACTGGTCAGCTTATCTCAAGAAAAATAAATCAGATGACGATGCCGTCTTCCCTGTCGGCATCGTCAAATTAGTGCTCCACCGACGGTGAAACTATCGCCCGATGCTTCATCCGCCGGCGCATGACTGGTCCTGTTTGCCGCCGGCCGCACCGGCTGCACCGAGGATATACTGGCGGGAAACCTTTACCCGGATATTGTCGGCGATTTCCAGGGTGACCACCGTATCGGTCAGGCCGGTGATCTTGCCGTGCAGGCCGCCGCCGGTGACGACTTCATCGCCTTTTTTCAGGTTGGCGAGAAATTCCTGCTGGGCTTTTGCCTTTTTCTGCTGGGGGCGGATGAGCAGGAAATAAAAGACGACAAAGATGAGGATCATCGGCAGAAAGCCCGTCAGGGCGCTTCCGGCCGGAGGTGCCGCATCGGCAGCATAGGCGAGTGAGGTCATGTGTTACTCCTTCGTTTTTATTATGAAAGCCCGTCCTGGTCCGGAAATTGCCGATGCCGGAGGAGCGGAGTTTCATGGTTCGTTGCAGCCGGCCGGGGTGGGCCGGCTTTGCTGGTTAGGTGAGGGGAAGCGGCTGCTCCCTCCTTTCATAGAACTCTTTTCTGAAAATTTCAAAACGATCATCGCGGATCGCCTTGCGCATATCGGCCATGAGATTGACATAATAATGCAGATTATGGATGGTGTTCAGCAGCGAGGCCGTTATTTCCCGTGCCATGTACAGATGGCGCAGATAGGCGCGGGAATAGTTCCGGCAGGTGTAACAGTCGCAATTTTCATCCACGGGTTTCGGGTCATTATAATAACATGAATTTTTTATAACAAGCTTGCCATGAGATGTAAAGAGCATTCCGTTTCGGGCGTTGCGGGTGGGCATGACGCAGTCAAACATGTCGATGCCCCGATAGACGCATTCCACCAGATCCTCCGGGGTGCCTACTCCCATTACGTATTTTGCCTGATCGTCCGGCAGCAGCGCGGCGGTCTGCCCGGTCATGTCGTACATCACTTCCCGTGGCTCGCCGACACTGAGGCCGCCCAGGGCATAGCCGTCAAAGCCGATGGCGACGATTTCATCCACCGCCCGGGCCCGCAGGTCCGGATACATGCCGCCTTGGATAATGCCGAAAAGAAGCCGGTCCGGTTGTTTCTGCGCCTGCCGGCATCTTTTCGCCCAGCGGCCGGTCAGTTCCGTCGCGGCCTGGGCCTCCTCGCGGGTGGCGGGGTAGGGAATGCAGGTGTCAAGGCACATCATGATGTCCGAACCCAGGGTTTCCTGGACCTCCACCGCTCCTTCCGGGCTGAGAAAATGGGTGGTGCCGTCCAGGTGGGATTTGAAGGTTGCCCCGTCCTCGGTGATGCGGGCCAGTTCCTTCAGGCTGTATATCTGAAAGCCGCCGCTGTCGGTGAGGATCGGTTTGTTCCAGTGCATGAAGGAGTGAAGGCCGCCGAGCCGGCCGATCAGCTCATGGCCGGGCCGGATCAGCAGATGGTAGGTGTTGGCCAGGATGATTTGGGCGCCGATCTCGTGCAGATTTTCCGGGGTCATGCCTTTGACGGTGGCCTGGGTGCCCACCGGCATGAAAACCGGGGTCCTGATAATGCCGTGCGCAGTGCGGAGCTCACCGCAGCGGGCCGGACATTGCGAAGATTGTTCCTTGCGGGTGAATGGTGCGTTCATTGGTGCGCCTGCCACAGTCCGAGCAGTTCCTTGATGCCTTTTTCCGCAAGGTCGGCCAGTCGGTTGAAATCCTCCCGGCTGAAAGCTTTGCCTTCGGCGGTACTCTGGGCCTCGACCCAGCGGCCGTCGCCGGTCATGATGAAATTGGCGTCTGCTTCAGCCCGGGAATCCTCGTGATAATTGAGATCAAGGAGCGGCATTCCGGCGACGATTCCGGCGCTGACCGCGGCCATGGGCAGGATGTCGGGCATTTCTTCCAGTTCCCCGCTTTCCTGCAGCTTGATGATCGCATCCCGCACCACCAGGGATGCCCCGGTGATGGATGCGGTTCTGGTGCCGCCGTCGGCATTGATGACGTCGCAATCCACCCGGATGGTTCGTTCCCCTATTTTGCTCAGGTCAAGCATCATGCGCAGGGAGCGGCCGATGAGGCGCTGGATTTCATGGGTCCTGCCGGATCGTCCCTTGGCTGCCTCGCGCATCATGCGGGTGTTGGTGGAGCAGGGCAGCATGCCGTATTCCGCGGTGATCCAGCCGGTGCCCTTGTCCTTTAAAAAGGGAGGGACGGAATTTTCAATGGTGGCGGCGCAGATCACGTGGGTATTGCCGATTTTAATGAGAAGCGATGCATCCGCCTGGGGCTGGATGTTTCTTTCAATGGAAAACGAGCGGAGCTGGTCCGGGGCACGGTTGTCTATGCGCATTTTTCTTGTTTTTAATTTGTCCTGGTTACAATCAGGAATCGATCCTGATTGCATAAAACGTGATTTATGATAGGGTGCGGCTATTCTATTGAAAGGGAGATTGAAAAATTCCGTTTCCCGCAAGCCGCCAAAAATTTTTGCCAATGTAACCCAAATTGAAAATGAATACGATGAAATCATTCAAATACTGGAAAAGGTATGAGCGTGACGGGCTGGCGATCTTTGTCGACCCCCTGAAACCCGACTGGTTTGTCGCGGGCCGGAAGGCCGACGCGCTGCTTTCCGGCGTGACCGACGAAACGGACCGCAACCGGGATGAACTCACGCGCTCACGGCTTATTTCCTTTGCCGACCGACCCGCAGCCGATGCATACAGGGGGCGGGAGGACGGCCTGAAACTCTCCGCCTTGAAGGAGTGCTGGTTTCACCTCACCAACTCCTGCAACCTGGCCTGCAGCCATTGCCTTTTCAGCGCCTCGCCGGCTGCGCGTCAATCACTTGACTCCGCTGATCTCGCCCGCGGCATCACGGAAGCGCGCGCCCTGGGCTGCACCATTTTCTATTTCACCGGCGGCGAGCCCTTTGTCTATCCGCAATTTGCCTCCATTCTCGCTTCGCTGCTGGAGGATCGGGAGGTGCATGCCGTGGTGTTGACCAACGGTCTGCTCCTGCATGAGCAGGGAGATCTGTTCGACCGCCTTCCCTTGGCAAGGCTGCACTTGCAGATCAGTCTGGACGGCCTGGAAAATAGCCACGATGCCTTGCGCGGCAAGGGCACGTTTGCCCGGCTTTGTTCAACTCTCGCCTTGCTTCGTTGCAAGGAAATATATCCCACCTTGTCGGTTGCGGTCAATCGGGGCAATGTCGGCGATCTTTCCGCCATCATCACTTTTGCGCGCGACACGGGCATTCGCAATATGCACCTGCTTTGGCATTTTGTCCGGGGCAAGGGGAGCCGCGACCAGTTTGTTTCCGCCGGGGAGATCTGGGGCCATCTGCGCCCGGCGTTGGAGCTCGCCGAACGAATCGGCATGACAGTGGATAATGTCGAGGCCCTCAAGAGTCAGGTTTTCGCTTCGCCGGGAACCCGCCATGATCTGAGCAACAGCGGCTGGGAGTCCATTGCCGTGGGGCCTGACGGAGCTATTTATCCCTCTCCCGCCCTGGTCGGGCTTGAGGAGTTGCGCTGCGGGTTTCTCGGCCAAGGGCTTGCTAAGGTGTGGCGGGAAAGTCCTGTTCTCAAAAAGCTGCGGCAGGCCACCCTGGCAGGCAGCGCCTATGAGGAAAATCCCCTTGCATTTTTGGTGGGCGGCGGGGATATTGATCACAGCTACCTGAGCGGCGTGGCTTTCACCGGCCATGATCCCTATGTGGAATTATACAACGAAATGGTCCTCTGGCTCATAGCCCGCCAGGCCCGGCGGTATCCGACGGGGCCGGAGGGAGAGATTCTGCTGAAAATGGGTGATGTCCGTTATGATTGCCCTGACCGGGGCAGCGAGGTGTCGCTCACTCATTGCAATTGTGTCGTTTCCCTGGGTGATGACCGGGGGCATGCCGCGGTGCGGGAGTTCTACGGACGGGCCGCAACCGAAGCCAATGATGATATCGTCAATCCCTTTGCCGCGCAACAGGCGGAGGCGGATTTTATTCCGGCGGTTTCCCGGCAGCGATCTTACGGCTGCGGCAGTCCTGTCCGCGATGCGCTGCTCAAGAAAGGGGACATTGTGGTTGATCTCGGCAGCGGCAGCGGCGTCGAGTGCTTTCAGGCGGCTGAAATGGTGGGAGAAAGCGGCCGGGTGTACGGCATCGACATGACCGATGCAATGCTCGCCCTTGCCCGGGATTCGCAAAAACAGGTGGCCGGCAGTCTTGGCTATGACAATATCGAATTTAAAAAGGGCTTTCTTGAGGCAATCCCCCTTGAAGATGGGATAGCCGATGCGGTTATTTCGAATTGCGTTATCAATTTAAGTCCGGATAAGCGGCAGACGCTGCATGAGGCCTTCCGCATTCTGCGGCCAGGCGGGCGTCTGGTGGTTTCCGATATTGTCACCGATGAACAGATTCCGGTGCGGATTAAAAATGATGACAAGCTGCGGGGCGAATGTCTGGGGGGGGCCATGCAGCAGGAAGATCTGATGGCCATGCTGCGCGCCGCCGGATTTACCGCAATCAGGCTGATCAAACGCTTTCCCTATCGGGTGATCGATGACACCCGTTTTTACTCTCTGACTTTTATCGCATACAAACCGGCGATGGTCGCGGAGGTTGACGTCATTTATCGCGGCCCCTTTGGCGCGGTCTATACGGAGAGCGGGGCCTTGCTGCTCAAGGGTAAGAAATGCCGGGTTGCCTTAGGCGACGTCTTTGCCCTGGATGACTCGGTTTTTATTGTCGATGAGCAGGGTGCGGTTGTCAACATCCGTCAGTCGGGGGGGTGCTGCGATCTGCCGCCGGAAAGTTCCGCGGCGGCTGCCGGCTCATGTTGCCTTCCGACAACCATCGACACGCCAAGGCAGCACAGCGACTGCATGGTCTGCGGCAGCGAGTTGCGCTATTTCACCAGGGAGCGGACCGCCACCTGTCATTATTGCGGTGAACAGAAGGAGGCCAATGCCACCTGTTTCAACGGTCATTTCGTTTGCGACGGTTGCCATCAGGACAAGGGCCTTGCGGTGATCACGAAGATATGCACCGAATCGGCGGTGGAAGACATGATCATCCTGCTGAAGAAAATCAGAGCGCAGTCGGCCATCTCCATGCATGGACCGGAGCATCATGCCATGGTTCCCGGCATTATCCTTTCCGCCTATCGGGCGCGGGGAGGAAAGGTGGGGAAAAATGAAATTCGTACCGCCATAGAGCGGGGGAGCAGGGTGCCGGGCGGGGTTTGCGGTTTCTGGGGCGGGTGCGGCGCGGCGATCGGCGTCGGCATTGCCTTTTCCGTCATCCTGGAGGCCACCCCCCTGACCCCGGCAAAACGGCAAAAGGCCCAGCAGGCGACAGCGAAGATCCTGGAAAAAATTGCGGCATTTCGGGCTGGACGCTGTTGTCAGCGGGAAAGCGTCATTGCCCTGACCGAGGCGGCGCGTCTGTCCGAAGATGTTTTGCCGGTATCGCTTTTGGCCGCGGATACGGTGCAGTGCCGTCAGTATGCAATGAATCGTGAGTGTGTCCGCAAGGCATGTCTGCTTTGGGAAAGCCGGGATACAAGCGCGGAGGCGGGGCCGTTTTTTGCCCTGGTGGGCTGATTATGCCGGAACTGCCCGAAGTCGAGGTCATTCGTCAGGGGCTGCTGCCCCATGTGATCGGTCGTACCGTGCTTTCCATTGCCTGTTCGGACAAAAAGCTGCGGCTGCCCCTGCCCACATCATTATTGCAGCAGTGGGTCCAGGGCGCCGCAATCAACGGTATCGCTCGGCGCGGAAAATATCTGCTGTTTTCCTTTGACAACCGGGCGGCAATGATCGTTCATCTGGGCATGAGCGGCAAACTGGGGATTTTCCCGGCAACGCTCCCCGGCGCCCTGCACGACCACGTTGTTTTCTGTTTTGCCGGCAACATGCAGATGCGCTACAATGATACCCGGCGTTTCGGCTGCATCCAGGTGCTGCCGCCCGGTCGCCTCGAAACATCGGACCCTTTTGCCGCCCTCGGGCGCGAACCGCTCAACGATGATTTCGACGGCGCCTATCTCAAGGAGAAGGCGGCAAAGCGTCTGCAGCCGGTGAAGAATTTTCTCATGGACAGCCGCATGGTTGCCGGCATCGGCAATATTTACGCCAATGAAATACTTTTTTATTGCGGGATTCATCCGACAACACCGGTGGGCTCCATCAGCCGCAAAACGTGGGATGCAATCGCCGAGGCAAGCCGGGCGGTGCTGACCCGCGCCATTGCCCGCGGCGGCAGCACCATCAGTGATTTTGTCAACAGTTCAGGGCAGCAGGGCTATTTCCAGCTGGAGTTGATGGTTTACGGGCGTGACGGGGAAAGGTGCAAGCGCTGTGCGGCGCTCATCGGCCGGCAGGTGATCGGCGGCAGAAGTACTTTTTTCTGCCCCGTCTGCCAGAAATAGTGTGGTAACCGGTTCAGCTGCCGGAAAGGATGTCCGCCAGCAGCGCTGCCGTGTGCTCCAGGGCATCATCCTGCAGGTGAAGGGTGATGGAAAAACGGAGCCGGGATGTTCCTTCCGGGACGGTGGGCGGTCGCACGGCAGTGGCGAAGACCCCTTTGTCGCGCAGTGTTGTCGCGATGTGCATCGCTTTGCCGCTGTCGCCGATCAGCACAGGCATGATCTGGGATGCGCCGATATTTTCAATGTTGTGCCGCCGGAGTGCCTGCCGGAATTTTTCAACCTTGGCAAAGAGGCGGCGGCGCAGCTCCGGCTGCTCCCGGACAATGCGCACGGCGGCAAGGGAAGCGCCGATCACCGCCGGGGGGAGGCCGGTGGAATAGATGAAACTGCGAGCCCGGTTGACGAGAAAATCTTTCATCTCCCCGGAGGTTGCCGCATAGGCCCCGTAGCTGCCCAAGGCTTTGCCGAAGGTGCCCATGGCCACGTCCACTTCCGCGGCCAGGCCCTCTTCCTGAATGATTCCCCCGCCGTTTGCCCCATAGATCCCGGTGGCATGGGCCTCATCGATCATAAGCAGGCACTGGTGCCTGTTTTTCAGTGCAACCAGATCCCTCAAGGGACAACAATCGCCGTCCATGGAATAAAGAGATTCGGCGACAATTAATGCCTCGCCCGTGCCCCGGTGGTGACGGAGGAGGTCTGCCAGGTGGTCCATGTCATTGTGGTGAAAGCGGACGAGCTTTGCCCGGGAAAGACGGCAGCCGTCGTAGATGCTGGCATGGTTGAGCCGGTCGGAGAAAATGACGTCGTTGCGGCCGACAAGGGCCGGGATGATGCCGCAATTGGCCAGATAGCCGCTGCCGAAGAGCAGAGCGGCTTCGCGGCCCTTTAATAATGCCACTTCTTCTTCCAGTTGATGGTGCATGACGAGATCGCCGCTCATCAGACGGGAAGCGCCGGTGCCGCAACCTCCTTGTTCAAGAAAATTCCGACTTGTGGCGAGAACAAGCGGATGGCAGGAAAGGGCGAGATAATCGTTTGACGAGAAATCAAGCACGGGCTGATTCCCTTGACCGGCAAGAGAAACACTGCCGTCCGCTGCCCGCAGCACAGGGGTCAGCCGGCGAAGTTGCCCTTTTTCTCGCCGGTCACCCAGCCAGGCTTTTCTGTTCATATCACCCCCATAAGCGGCGGACGGCGTCAATGAAGAGACGGTCTGTTTCCGGACTGCGTCCCCGCTGGGTGAGATAGCCGCCCACCATCATGCCGTCCGCCCCTGCCATAAAGGCGGTGCCGAGGAAGTCCCCCAAGGCCGACTCCCTTCCCGCAGCCAGCCTCAGGGGTATGTTCGGTAATATCAGGCGGAACAGGGCGATTGCCCGCAGAATTTCATTGATTGACAGGGGGGCAATTTTCTCCATGGGGGTGCCTGGCAGGGGCAGGAGGATATTGAGGGGCACCGAATCGACTCCCAGTTCGGCAAGGGTCCGGGCCATGGAAAGCCGGTCGTCCTCGTTTTCTCCCAGCCCGATAATGCCGCCGGCGCACACCTCGAGACCGGATTCCTGCGCCGCTTTGATGGTATCGACCCGCTGTGCGAAGCTGTGGGTGGTCACCACCCGGGGGAAAAATTCCTTTGATGTTTCCAGGTTGTGATGGTAGCGGGAAAGTCCTGCTGCTTTCAGGTGAAGAAAATCTTCACGGGTGGCCAAGCCGAGAGAGGCGCAGACCGAAATATCGACCTGATCCCGAATTGCTTTGATAATTTCACAGATGCGGGGCAGAAGGGCGGCGGTGACTTCTTTGCCGCTGGTGACGATGGAAAAATGAGTTGCCCCGTCTTCTTTGGCCTGACAGGCGGCTGCAACAATTTCTTCCGCCGGTTTCAGTGGGTAAACCGGGGTCTTTGTCCGGTAATGGGCTGATTGGGTGCAGAAACGACAATCTTCGCTGCAATTGCCGGATTTGGCGTTGATTATGGAGCAAAGAGATATCTTCCCGCCGCGCTGCGCCAGTTTGACATCCAGGGCGCGCTGCATCAGTTCCCGGCAGGAAAGGGTGCGAAGCTGCGCTATGGCGGTTCCGGAGAGCACGGTTACCGTTTCCTTAACCCGAAAACCCCGCCCTTGGCACTTTTTCCGGCAAAAGCCGGACCTCGGCTCTTTTGCCGCGGGGGTCTTCTGGAGCGCCGCTCTTTTTTCTGCGGGATTGGAATATGAAGATCAACAGCGGGTTCTCCGCCGCATGCCTCCTGGTACAGCAGATAAAATTGCAGGTTTTCCTTGAAGTAACTTTTCCTTTTGAGATACGCAGGCCATTTTCCCCCCTCGTTGCCGGCGGCAAAAAGGTTGAGCCGGGCCAGCAGCGCGGCGATCTGCTCCTTGAGCGCACGTTTTATGTTGAGGTGGTCCAGATGCTTTTCCAGCTCGTCCCGGATTTTTCGGGACAAGGAATAGATCTCGCCGTTTTTGAGCTTTTCAGTCATTTCGGGAAAGCATTTTTGTGCCCAGGGGATCAGAAAAAGTCCGAGCAGCAGTCCTTCCGGCAATGGCTGGTCAGTGGCGTGCACACGGTCAATAACGGAAAATAAGCGGCAAAGGAGCTGGAATTTGTCTGATCCCTTTTCGGTGATGACCTCTTCGTAAAAAGGGAAAAGGACGTAAAATAGGCCGCAGTCGACCATGTATTGCAGCCAAGCGCTGCTTGAGCCGCCGCGCAGATCCTTTAACAGTTCGTCTCGAATACGGGAAACCGGACAGAGGAGGAGCTTTTCCTTATGGCGGATGATGGCCTGCCATGTGGCTTGTTCAATGCGAAAGCCGCTGCGGGCGGCATGGCGAACAGCGCGCAGCATCCGGGCCGGGTCCCGGATGATTCTTCTGTCCGGGTCTCCGACAAAGCGAATGATGCTGCCGTCCAGATCCGCCACCCCGCCGGTATAGTCAATGATTGTTTCGTTGTTGATGTCGTAGAAAAGTGAGTTGATCGTCAGATCACGGCGGAAAGCGTCATCCGCTTCGTTGCCGTAAGTGTTGTTGGCCGGCAGGACATCAATTCCGCCTTCGATGTCGTATTCGCTGCGGCATCGGAAAGTCGACACTTCCATGATTTTGTTGCCGGGGAAAAACACCTGGACCAGTCGAAAACGCCTGCCGATGGTCCGGCTGTTGCGGAAGAGTTGCCGTATCTGTCCCGGACGCGCGTCGGTGCTGATGTCGTAATCTTTCGGGGTCTTGCCGAGATAAAGATCCCGGACCCCGCCGCCGACAAGATAGGCGATATGCCCGGCTTCGTGCAGCCGATTGAGTACCTTCAGGGCGTCGCGGTCTATATCCCGGCTGGAAAGGGAGTGCTCATCTTTTTCCACAACAAGTGGGGCGGGTTCCCCTTCAGGGGCAATCGTTTTCAGTGCGCTTTGCGTCATGTCTTATTGGATGAATGGATGGCGGATAGGAAAAACGGGTGTGAAGTTTCTCACGAAGAGTCTTTCTGTTTTGCGCGGGAAAGAGTCCTTCCCTGGACAACCGGCGGACAATGATATGTTCCACCCTTTTGGTCGACATAATATTTCATGGACTTCAGGGTTCTTTATATACGGATTCAGCCTGGGAAACAAACTGATCAAAAACTTCTTTCACCGTCAATATGTCTTTCATTTTGTAGACATTTTCGCCGGTGAAAAAAAGCCCTTCATTATAATCACCATCATGGGCTTTCATGAGTCGTTCGCTGATGCAGTAATGATGGTCACATTTTTTCAGGCATTTGTAGAGGCATTCCTTGACCTTCGGCGTTTCTCCCTGGGCCAGTTTCCGAACAAAAGGCGTGTTGATCGCCCTGCCCGGCAACCCCACCGGTGACGAGGTAAGGACAACATCTTCCTTTTTTGCATTCAGCAGGGTTTGTTTAAATGCGTCGGATACGGAGCATTCCTTGGTAAGGATAAATCGTGTGGCGATTTGCACGGCATCGGCACCGTATTTGTCCATCATTTCGCCCATTTCATAGCCGTTGGTAATGCCGCCGGCGGCAATGAGCGGCACCTTTTTCACCACCTTGCGTATTTCCGGAAAAAGGTCTCGTAATGCCACGTCGGTGCCGAGATGGCCGCCGGCCTCCTTGGCTTCCACGACGATGGCCGCTGCGCCCATTTTCTCCGCCAGTTTGGCAAAAGCCGGCGATGAAACGATACTGACAATGGGTGTATTGGTATCATGGCCGATTTTGAAAATGTCCCGGGAAAATCCCGCGCCGGTGATAATCATGTCAACACCCGCTTCAATGGATCCCATCACCAGGTTGTAGAAGTTTTTCATGGCAAACATGATATTGACGGCAATAATACCCTTTGTCATGCTTTTGGCTTTGCGGATATCCGCCTGAAGCTCTTCAACCGGGAGAGCGGAGCCGCCGATTGTGCCGATTCCGCCGCATTCTGCGACGGGAACCGCAAGGGCTGATGTTGAGACGCGGATTGACATTCCTCCCTGGATGAGAGGCACTGGAGCTGTAAATTGACCTATGGTCAGCGGTGGAAGTTTCATTTCGTAAAATTAAAAACCGTGTTATATGCTCAAGAAGACAATGAATAGTTTGATGGTGACGCGCAAAGCCGTTTCCGCTTTACGGGCACGAACTCTGCGGCATAGGTTCCTATACCGCACGTCAATGCATGTGCGCCGTGCAAGCGGGCGATTTTTACTTCGCCATCCTTCGTTTCGACTTTTTGAGAGTCTTCGGACGATTGCCAAAAAAAATAAAACAAAAGCGACTATGCCGCTCTTGCCTCGATTTGTCAAGAGGAGGGTGATGAATGCTCCTCCGAATATGGTAATTTGATCAAATTATCTTTTCCTTTTTTTAATCCGGTGTGAAATTATGCGTCGATATTCCGCCATTCGTCCTGATCTGATAGGCTTTGATATAGATTGTGTCGTCGCCGACACCATGGAGGCATTTATCCGTCTTTCCCAGGCGGATTACGGCATTGCTGTTTCTCCTCATGAAATTACCTCTTTCCAGGTGCAATCGTGTCTTGCCATGGATGAATCCATTGTAAATGAAATTTTCTCTCGTTTGCTCACTGATCCGGTTGCAAATGGTTTACAGCCGGTTGAACATGCGGTTTCGGTTTTGACACAATTGTCGACTCATGCGCCCCTGACTTTTATTACCGCCCGGCCGCACGCTGAGCCGATCGACAACTGGTTGCGCACGGTTCTGCCCCAGGCGGTTTACGCCAAGAGCCGATTGGTCGCCATGGGCGACCATGACGGCAAGGTGTCCCATGTGAAGCAGATGGGGCTGCACTATTTTGTTGATGACCGGCTTGAGACCTGCCTTGAGTTGGCAAAGTCCGGTCTTTTCCCCATTGTTTTCGATCAACCGTGGAATATCGGCAGGCATGCCCTTGCCTCGGTTGCGAGCTGGATCGGCATTCGAGAAATGGTCGAGGTCCTTGCATATGCCTGAGTCATGCTCTTCTCCGCGATTCCGCAACCCATTGCCCACCGTTGATATCATCATTGAAATCGGGGGCGGCATTGTTTTGATCAAGCGGAAAAATCCTCCGCATGGCTGGGCGATTCCCGGCGGATTTGTTGATTACGGCGAAACGCTTGAGGCGGCGGCGGTGCGCGAGGCAAAGGAAGAAACCGGTCTTGATGTCCAGCTTGTGCGGCAGATGCACAGTTACTCAAATCCCGCCCGTGATCCCAGGTTTCATACGATTTCCACTGTCTTTATCGCCCGTGCCCAGGGAATTCCTCACGCGGATGACGATGCGGCAGAGGCGCGCATTTTCACCGCCGACAATTTACCCGAACTGGTGTTTGATCATCGTCACATACTGGTCGATTATTTTAACCATGTCTTCTGATGTGCGGTTTGACTCCGCCGTTTTTCAGTCCTCCATGATTTTTTCCACATTTCCCCGTTCAGCCACCTTCATCTCGTAAAATTTTCGCAAATACTCATATTTAAAGTTGTCTTTACACCTTGTCTTTGGTATAAAGTTTTTTTCTAAATTGGCTAAGGAGGATTAAGTTTAATGGGAAACAGTGTAACAGAAAACAAACAACATGATGGTTTTGACGCCATCGAAGAAGGCATGAGCTTTGCGGAGCTCTTCAATGACGAGCAATTAAGCGTTGCAAATGTTGGAGATGTCGTTCAGGGGACCATTATCGGATTGACAGACAATTTTGCCGTTATTGATATCGGTGACAAGTCTGAGAGTGAGATTCCGCTGAGCGAGTTCAGGAGCGAAGGCGAAGATGCCGAGGTGCAAATCGGCGATGTGTTCGATGTCTTTGTTGAAAAGCGTGAAGCAGAAGGCGGACTTCGCCTTTCACGGGAAAAAGCCATCGGCATCAAAGTCTGGGAAGATATTGCCAGTATTCAGGAGGCCGACGGCACCATTAACGGCCGTATTGAAAGTCGCGTCAAGGGCGGGCTTTCCGTTGATATCGGCGTACCGGCATTTTTGCCCTATTCTCAGATTGACCTTCGCCCGGTTAAGGATCTGGATAATATGATCGGTCAAACTTATGAATTCAAGATTCTTAAGTTCAACCGGAAGCGTAATAATGTCGTTATCTCTCGCCGTGCAATTCTTGAGGAAGAAAGACAGAAACTTCGTCATGAGATGCGTTCTTCCCTTGCGGAAGGTTCCGTTGTGGTTGGTTCCATTACCAACATTACGGATTACGGTGTCTTTATCGATCTTGGCGGCCTTGACGGTTTGTGCCATATCACGGACCTCTCTTGGGGCCGTGTCTCCCATCCTTCCAAGTTGTTCAAGGTTGGGCAGGAAATTGAGGTCAAGGTTCTTAAATACGACAAGGATACGGATAAGGTTTCTCTCGGTGTCAAGCAGTTGAAAGCTGATCCGTGGTCCACCGTTGAAGATAAATATCCTGTCGGTTCCCGTGCTGTCGGAAAAGTGGTCAGCATTACCGATTACGGTGTTTTTGCCGAGCTTGAAGAAGGTGTCGAGGGTCTGGTTCATGTTTCCGAGATGTCATGGTCGAAGAAGACGCGCCATCCCTCGAAAATTGTTTCCGTCGGCGATGCCATTGATGTTTCCATCTTGAATATTGATGTCGATGCCAAACGAATTTCCCTCGGCATGAAGCAATTGCAGCCCAATCCTTGGGATCTGGTCACGGAAAATTATCCGGTCGGCTCGATTATTGAAGGAAAGATCAAAAATATTACCGATTTCGGTATTTTCATCGGGATCGAGGAAGGCATCGACGGTCTTATCCATGTTTCCGATCTTTCATGGACAGAAAGAATTAAGCATCCATCGGAAAAATATTCCAAGGGCCAGACAATTCAGGCTGTCGTTTTGAAAATTGATCGTGAAAACGAGCGATTTTCACTCGGCATCAAACAATTGACTCCTGATCCCTGGCAGCAGGCCATTGAAAAATATCCTGTCGGCGCCCTTGTTCAAGGAAAAATTACCAATGTGACTGATTTTGGTATCTTTGTCGAGGTTGAAGAAGGAGTCGAGGGCCTTGTTCATGTTTCTGAGATCAGCAAAGACAAAGTCAATACGCCAGTCGGTATGTATAATGTCGGAGACACAATTGAAACCAAGGTTATCAGTGTTTCTGCCAAGGATCGTAAAATCGGTCTTTCCGTTAAGGCAATGTCGGATGACGGTGAAGAACTGAAACTCGAGGATTACAAGAAATTCCAGGCATCATCCGGTCCTTCTACTTTGGGCGACCTGTTGAAGGAAGAGCTTGATAATCAAGAACGTCGGGAAGAAGAATAGTTCACCATTCTTCCGGTTTCTTTTATGTCGCAAGAAAGGTTATTCCGCCAGAAGCACCCACTCATTACAGGTTTTTTTATCCTGGGGATGATCAGTGTTTTCTTCTGGTTTGGAATAACCTTTTTTGTTTCATCGATGAATCGTCATGTTGATACATCAGATTTATTCAGTTCAAATAGTGTTGAGATCGGAGTTGTCCAGCTGAAGGGTGTTATTGCTGATGCTGAAACCGCTATCAATCAACTGTCACGGTTCTCTCGCTCGAAATCGATTAAGGCCATTGTTGTGCGAATCGACAGTCCTGGTGGCGCTGTCGGCGCTTCCCAGGAGATTTTTCACGAGATTTCCAAGGTCAATGCTGTCAAGCCTGTTGTTGCTTCCATGGGATCCGTTGCCGCCTCAGGGGGCTTTTATGCCGCATTGGGGGCTGGAAAAATTCTCGCCAGTCCCGGCACCTTGACCGGCAGTATGGGCGTTATCTTGAAATTTCCCAATCTCGAGCAGATATTTCAGAAAATCGGCTATAAGGACGAGGTTATAAAAAGTGGGGAGATGAAAGATATCGGCTCTCCCAGCAGACCCCTTTCCGTAGCCGAGAGACAATTACTGCAGAATTTGATAGACGAAGTGCATCAGCAATTTATCAAAGACATTGCCGCCAGCAGAAAGTTGGATATGGAGAAAGTGCGCCGGGTCGCTGATGGACGGATTTTTTCCGGTGAAACAGCAAAACAGCTCGGCTTGATTGATGATTTTGGAAATTTTAATGATGCGGTCACACTGGCGGCGAAACTGGCGGGATATGAAGACGCAGTCCCGTCTTTGATTTATCCGGAAGAAGACCGGTTGTCGTTGATGAAGTTGCTTGCGGAGAACAAATTCGGGGCTTTTTTCCGCCAAGCAACCGCGTCACACCCTTTATTGTCCTTTGAATGGTCGTATGGTCATTAACGGTTCTTCCTTCATTAGCATCTTGTAGAATCCTTCCCCTCACGAAATCATCGTAATTAATTGAGTTGCTTCAGGAATTTCACTATGCTTAAACGCGATTTGGTAAATGCCGTTTCTGATCAGATCAACGGTCATTTGAAAAAGGATGTGAATCAGGTTGTTGATATTATATTGGATTCAATTTCCGACGCTCTGCATGACGGCAGAAGGGTTGAGATACGCGGCTTTGGCAGTTTGAGTGTTCGTGAGCGCAAATCAAGAACCACGAAGAACCCCCGAACTTCGGAGGTGATGCATATATCCTCCCGTAAAAGTGTACATTTCACCATGAGTAAATCGATCAAGGAGCCATTGGTTCTTGTTCATAATTCAACTAAAAAAGGGTGAAGATGATCGCTTTCAACCTAAAAAGAGCGCGGTATCTCCCTTGCCGAAACGCAAAATTTCGGGCAACTCCGTAACTAATGAAATGACGCTTGAAGGGGCGGGCGGGGGGCAGGGACTGTCTATGATCAAATCAACCAGGTTGCCCAGATTGTTTTCCACATCATACGCATCCAGTGGGTCTCTTTCCTCCTCGCAGCTTGCCGTCGTTGTCAACAACGGGTTGCCCAGCGAGTTGACCAGATAACGGCAGATGTTGTTGTCCGGCACACGTATGCCGACTGTTTTCTGTTTGGTCATCATGATTTTCGGTACTATTTTCATAGCTGGAAGCACGAAGGTATAGGGACCGGGTAAGGATTTTTTCATCAACTTGTACGCTGTGTTCGAAAGAAAACAGTATTGACTGACATCTTTTAAATCCGCACAAATAAAGCTGAATGGCTTTGCCTTGTCTCTTTTTTTTATCTGGTAGATTTTTTTAACGGCCTTCTGGTTAAAAATGTCGCATCCTATCCCGTAAACCGTATCGGTGGGGTAGGCGATGATCGCTCCTTGCCGCAGCGCTTCAACTGCTTGATCAATGAGGCGCTGTTGGGGATTGTCTGTGTTTATCTGCAATATTCGCATGGAATTTTTGTGCTTTCCTCGGAAGTCAATTATCTTGTTTGCCTTAATTATAACTTATTTTGTGTCTTTTTAAGGAGCATTTTTTCATCCGGCTGCGGTTGTCGTGCCCCACATACTGTTTACTTGTGTCCGGTTACCCCCTCTTTCATCTTATCTCTTTCCCCTTTTTTTTCGGTATTCAAGGGCATGAAAGGATATCCTGTACGATTTCCACGACTTGTCGGTCAGGATCATTGAGCAGACTTTTCAGTGGTTCTCGAGCCTCGTCTGTTCCGATTATTCCGAGAAGTGTCGCGGCATCACCGCGAACATAATTTGTTTCAGACCGCAGTTTGGCACGCAGCGAGGGAATCGCCAGTGGCAGGTCGTGCGGATTGCAGCGGGACAATTCTTCAAAAAGCACTGCCATGCCGATTCGCACCATATATCGCTCATCGCTGATAAGGTCACCGCACAACAGATAGTTCTCTTTATCTTGCCGAAACATAGCGGCAATGTTTTCGATGTGGCCCATTTCGATGAAATCAGCTATTACTTTGATAAAATCTTCTTTGCTGATGTACGTGTCTTTTTTATTTCTCATTTCCGTTTGTTGGCGATAGAATTTTCTATTCATGGTTCCTGTTTCAGCAGGATGGTTCGCTTTCCCGGCCTGCGTTTGGCGGCTCGTCTGAGAAAATTCGGCTGATGTTGCGCGCCAGGTCAGTGAGCCATGCGCAGCAAGCTGAAATTGTTCTGCGAGACTCTATACCTTCTTCGTCACGGCAAGCCAAATGTTTTTCTATTCCATGGGTGTCGGTCTTTGTTTTTTTCTCTTGTCACACCATGCAGAGAATACTTGCATTGTTTTTGTTATCCGTTTAACTAGAATTTAATTCTTTTTTTCTCACGAGGTGTTTTATGTATTCACGAATTTATGTTTTACGATTCCCCAAGGAAACCAGTGACAAGCCGATTATCTGCAAATTAGTAGGTCAGTATGGTGTTGAATTCAATATTCTCAAGGCCACCATCTTGCCGCAACATGAAGGGTTGATGGTGCTTGAGTTGTTGGGGCACAAGAATAATGTCCGGGAAGCACTCGATTATCTTCGTGGTTTCGGCGTCAAGATCGAGTCCTTATCGACCATAATCCGGCGTGATGACGATAAATGTTTTCAGTGCGGCGCCTGTACTGGTATATGCCCCACAGGAGCCCTTTATGTCAGACGGCCGGATATGGCTGTTTTGTTTGACCCTGACAAGTGTACCGGTTGCGGTCTTTGTGTTACCGTGTGTCCGGTCAGAGCGATGGAAGTTTCTTTGCTGCAATCAATGAATTCTCTGCCGTAAATGTTTTATGCTGATTAATGCCGAAAGACTTTCACATCACTTTGTCACCCTGTGTGAAATTGACAGCCCTTCCCGTCGCGAGGCTATGCTTGCCGCCTTTTTGCGGGATCTTTTTGCCGGGATGGGCGCTGATTCCATTTTTGTCGATAATTCATCGCCTCTTACCGGATCTGATACCGGAAATATCATCGTCCGTTTTGCCGGTGGCAGAGACGATCTTGCCCCTGTCTGTTTTAACTGCCACCTTGATGTGATCAATCCCTGTATCGGCGTTAAAGTGCGAAAGATAAATGATGTTTTTTTCAGCGACGGACAAACCGTGCTGGGCGGGGATGACAAGGCCGGCATAGCGGTTCTCATCGAAACGATTCTGAGTTTGCGGGAACAGAATATTGCGTTTGCCCCGCTTGAGCTTCTCTTTACCACCTGTGAGGAGATCGGGTTGCTCGGGGCCAAGGCCTTTGACTGTGGCCTGCTGCGTTCTGTTTACGGGTACGCCCTTGATTCCACCGGTATCGACAACGTTGTTGTCGGTGCTCCCGCCTCTCACGCAATTATTGCCGAAATTCATGGTTTCGCCTCTCATGCCGGTCTGCGGCCCCGTTACGGGATTAATGCAATTCAAATCGCCGCCCATGCTGTGGCCAATCTTCCCATGGGACAACTGGATGATGTTTCCACCGCCAATGTCGGTATTATTACGGGTGGCACCGCGACCAATATTGTGCCGGCATACGTTCGCGTCGATGGAGAAATTCGTAGCCATGATGCCGCAAGATTGCGCCATTACCTTGATTTGTATCGCGAGATCTTTGCCGGGGCGGTCGATGCCTGGCACGATCCGTATCATCTTGTTTCAGTCAAGCCGTCACTTGTTTTCCAGGCACCGCAACAATACCCTGTTATGCGGCTTTTCGACACGAGTCTGCCCGTTATTCGTGCTCGTCAGGCAGCAACCGCTTTGTCCAGATCGCTCGATTTTATTGTTGCCGGCGGCGGCAGTGATGCCAATATATTCAATGCCGCCGGGATCCCTTTTGCCATCCTCGGCATCGGCATGGAACATGTCCACTCAACCTCGGAATCCATCTCGCTCCATCACATGATTCGCACTGCGGAACTTGTTTCTTCTCTTTTAACTTCTTGATATTTAAACAAAATAATCCAATTGTTCCACGTGGAACAATTGGATTGTCGTTTGTCTCGACCTGGGCGAACAAGGGGCAAGTGCGTTTGGGCTATGACGCTGGAAAATCGAAATCAAAAATTGCACTTGTGGAAGACGGGTTGATCCGGTAAAAAAGAATGGAACGCTCGGCGTTGTGTTGGTGTGAACGCGGGGCCATTTGGTGGTTAAGGATAACTTGTTTGGAGTTGAAGGGGTGGGGAGAAATGGCAAGAGGGAAAATTGTTGCATTGGCAAACCAGAAGGGTGGGGTGGGTAAAACGACCACAACAGTTAACCTGGCGGCAGCCTTGGCCAAGATCGGTCATAAGGTGCTGGTTGTTGATTCGGATCCCCAGGGCAATGCATCAAGCGGTCTTGGGGTGAGCGTCAAGGGAATGGAGAGGCATCTGTATCATTGCTATCTTGACAGAGATCAGGTGGTGAAAAGCATCAAACAGTCGAGTTGTCTGGAGAACCTCCACGTCTTGCCGACCCACATCGATTTAATCGGGGTGGAGGTTGAGCTGATGTCAGCCATGCAGCGGGAGCAGTATCTGGCAAAATTGCTGGAACCGCTGCTGGAATCATATGAGTATGTCTTTGTCGATTGCCCTCCGTCCCTGGGACTTCTGACATTAAATGCATTGACAGCAGCTGATTCGGTCATAATCCCGCTTCAGTGTGAATATTTCGCCTTGGAGGGATTGAGTCAGCTTATCCGGACGATTCGTCTCGTCAAGCGCTCCTACAATAAAAGACTGAACATAGAAGGGCTGGTTCTTACCATGTATGACCGGCGCAACAGATTAACATTCCAGGTGGCGAAAGAGGTCAAGCAGCATTTCCAGGAAAAGGTTTACAAGACGGTTATTCCGCGCAATGTTCGTTTGAGTGAATGTCCGAGTTACGGCAAGCCGGTCATGGAATATGACGCCCGGTCGGTTGGGGCGTTGAGCTATATGAATCTCGGCAAAGAGTTTATTAAAAGGCAGGCTGCGTGATGCGCCGGCTGCTGAAGATGAAAGGATTGTCATGAAAAACGGCGATAGATTGGGGCGGGGTTTAGGCTCGCTCTTGTCCGGCTCCCTGGAAATTGACGACGAAAAAAAAGAGTTTTTTCGTTGCCCGGTTTCCTTGATCAGCCCCAACCCGTATCAGCCGCGACGGGAAATGGATGATGCTGCGCTTACGCAGCTGGCTGAATCAATACGGGAAAAGGGCATTCTGCAGCCCCTTGTTGTCCGCGAACTTGAAAGCGATGGTGGTTATGAGCTGATTGCCGGAGAGCGACGGCTGCGGGCAGCGAAACGGATCGGTCTTGACGAGGTGCCGGTCATCGTCAAACAGGCAACTCCGGAAGACAGGCTTGAACTTGCGTTGATTGAAAATATTCAACGCCAGAACCTCAATCCCATTGAGGAAGCGGTTGCCTATAAGCGGCTCATTGATGAGTTTCAACTGACCCAGGACGAGGTGGCGCAGAAGGTGGGCAAGGAAAGATCGACGGTTGCCAATATTATGCGGCTGTTGCAGTTGCCGGACTACGCGAAAACCGATGTTGTCGAAAATCGATTGAGCATGGGCCACGCCAGGGTCATGCTTGCCATAGATGATGCAAATCAGTTCCGGGAATTGCGTGATAGTATCATCAGTCAGGGCTTGTCGGTGCGGCAAACGGAAAAAATTGTCGCCAGTCAAAAGAGCGGGACCGGCAAGAAGGCCGCAGCAAAAAAACAGCAAGGGAATAAACCAATCCCTGAGGCCTATTGTCTGGCCCTTGCTGATGAGGTCGGGAGAATGCTGGGCAGCAAAAGCCGGATTGTCCAGAGTGGGGCGCGGGGAAAAATCGAAATTGAATATTATTCATTGGATGACCTGGAGCGAATCCATAAATTGCTGACTTCGATGCAGAGTGATTTGTGATGAAAATGGTGGTTGGAAAACAATTTGAACAGCAGGTTCCGGTTGATGATATTCGCTGTGTGCGAGATATTTGCACACTGGCGGTGCGAAGCAGGGAGATATGCGCGGCAGCCCGGCCTGGCCAGTTTGTCATGGTGAAGGCGTCAGGCGAACGATGTGATGATCCGTTGCTGCGCCGTCCTTTCTCTGTGCATCGCATCAGCGGCGACATTTTGACCATCATTTTCAAAATTATCGGCCGGGGCACCGACCACTTGTCCCGGATGACGAATGCCGGCACGGTGGATGTGCTCGGCCCCCTGGGGAATGGATTCAGGCTGTCGGAAAAGGCAAAGGTTCATTATCTTGTCGGCGGTGGAATGGGAGTGGCACCACTGCAGTTTTTGGCGGAAACAATCCGGGGGGAAATGGCCGGGGCTCATGTGGTGGCGCTGGTGGGCGCCCGCACGGCCAGTGAATCAGATAATTTCAGGGCGATTTGCGATGTGCCGGATATTGAAGTCAAAATTGCAACGGATGACGGCAGTGCCGGGCATCATGGTTTTGTCACCGAGCTGCTTGCCGCAGATATTGACAAAAAGAAAGAAATGCAGGTCTATTGCTGTGGCCCCCATGTGATGATGCACAAGGTCGCACAGCTTTGTCGCTGTCATGGGGTCAATTGTCAAGTTTCGTTGGAATCGCACATGGCATGTGGAATCGGGGCCTGCCTGGGCTGTGCCGTCAGTGGTGCCGGTGCGGCAAAAGAAAAAAAATATCTCCACGTATGTAAAGAGGGGCCGGTTTTCGAGGCAGAGCAAATATGGGCATGATGAAACCGGAGCTGCGGGTGAAGCTTGGCGGCTTGCCATTAAGAAACCCGATCATGACGGCCTCCGGCACCTTTGGCTATGGGGCGGAATTCGCGGATTTTGTCGACTTGGATGCCTTGGGGGGCATTGTCGTCAAAGGGGTGTCCCTGCATCCCAAAGCAGGAAATCCCCCGCCGCGGGTTGTTGAAACATCCTGTGGAATGCTGAATGCCATCGGCCTGGAAAACGGCGGGGTGGATTCTTTCATTAAAGAAAAAATTCCCTTTTTGGCCAAGCTGCATTGCGCTGTGGTGGTGAATATTTTAGGAGATACGATTGAGGAGTATTGCCGGCTTGCCGAAATATTGAGCGCGGAGGACGGCATTGATGCCATTGAGGTCAATATTTCCTGTCCGAATGTCAAGCATGGGGGCGTCGCATTTGGTACGGATGCCAAAATGGTTCATGCCGTAACAAAAAATGTCTGTGCACACAGCACAAAACCGGTTTTCATCAAGCTTTCGCCCAATGTCACCGATATTGTTTCCATGGCCGTTGCCGCGGAGCAGGGCGGCGCCACCGCGGTTTCACTCATTAATACCCTGTTGGGAATGGCAATAGATGTAAAAACCAGAAAGCCGAAACTCGCCAATGTGGTCGGCGGATTGTCGGGCCCGGCGATTAAACCGATAGCGGTGCGGATGGTCTGGCAGGTTGCCCGGCAGGTGAAAATTCCGGTAATCGGCATCGGGGGAATAGCGACGGTTGAAGACGTCATTGAGTTTTTGTTGGCCGGCGCAACGGCAGTGCAGGTAGGAACGGCGAATCTCGTTACTCCGTCCATCTCCGGGAAGCTGGTTGCCGGGCTGGAAAAGTATCTGGCTGACAATGAAATACCATCAATCGGTCGACTTATAAAAGGGGTTGACGTCTGAAATGAAGGGCCTGTTTCAGAAAATCCTTTTTTACCTGAAAGTCATAGGCGATAAAAGAACTCCGTGGACGGCTCGGTTTTTTGTGCTGCTTGCCCTTGTCTATCTTCTGTTTCCGCAGGATCTTGTCCCCGATATATTTCCGCTGTTCGGATTGATTGACGATGCGACCCTGGCGGCAATTCTTGTCTGGCTCAGCCTGCGTTTTGTCCCGGCCGAGGTTTTAAGAGAAAAAAGAAATGAATAATGCGCACCGAGAAATTCTCCAGGTTATTTATCACAAGTACGATGAATGGCTGCACAAGGAAAAATTTTTCTGCCGGAAAGGCTGTGCCGCCTGCTGCACGAATAATGTGATGGTCAGCGAACTTGAGGCGGAAAATATCATTGACCACATGGTGAACGAGAAAAAAAGTCAGTGGTTTGTTCAGCAATTAGAACGAAATGAAGGGGTTGGAAGAGTAAAAAGAACGACGAACGGATTTGCCCGACTTTGCCTGGGCAAGGAAGCTGCCGGGGATGATGAGGATGCGAACTGGAACATCGGCAGCTGTCCCTTCCTTCACGGGGACATATGCGAAATATACCGGGTCAGGCCGTTTTCCTGCAGAAGTTTTGCATCCCGGACAGATTGCGCTGCGAGCGGAGCATCCACCCTGCCTGAAAGGATTGTGACATTAAACACCGTTGTCATGCAGCTGATTGAACATCTCGGCCAAGGACAAATGTGGGGCAACCTCATCGATATCCTTTTTGTATTGTGTGATGACGCGAAAAACAGCGACTTGCTGAATCAGCTGCGGAAAAAGGAAAGGGTCAAAGAGGCAAAGGCAAAGGTTCTGCGAGCAGAACGAATTCCCGGTTTTTTGTTAATGCCGGGCGAGGAAAATGAGGTAGAGGGACTGTTGCGGACAATTTACCAAGAAAAAATCGGGCAACAATCCATTGCCGATTTTTTACGATGACGGCGACATGATGCTTGGAAAAAAAATAGAACCGCTGATCAACTGGCAAAGCATTGACACGGTCATGCTGGACATGGACGGGACTTTGCTTGATCGTCATTTTGATGATTATTTCTGGGAAGAACATGTCCCTGAGATCTATGCGAAAGAAAATAACATCGATTTTTGGCAAGCCCATGAAGAATTGATGCGGAAATACAAAAGCCGTGAAGGAACCTTGGAGTGGACGGACATTAATTACTGGTCAAAGGAATTGGGCCTTGACATCGCTCTGATGAAATTACGACTGCATCATCTTATACAGGTGCATCCTTATGTCATTGATTTTTTGGAATATTGTCGGAATCTCGGCAAAAAAATTTATTTGGTGACAAATGCCCATAGCAAGACAATTTCCATAAAGATGCAAAAAACGGAAATCGAAAATTATTTTGATAAAATCGTCTGCTCGGAAGATGTCGGGGTGGCAAAAGAAGAACCGCTCTTCTGGGAGAAATTACATGCTTTTATCGAATTCGATAAAAAGAAGTCCCTGCTGGCCGATGATAACGAGCAGGTGCTGGCCAGCGCCGACACATACGGAATCAGCAACCTGATCTATGTGGCAAAGTCGAGCAGCACACGGCCGGTGGTTTATTCCCGCACCTATCCCTCCATTATTTTTTTCAAGGAACTTTTGCGGGAAACAGGTGGGACCGCATCTGAAAACCGGGGCGCGGGATGAAAAGAAGGAATGAACCGGAGTTGATGGATGAGGCCGGCCAGGTTGCCGCCTATGCCAATGCTGATTTTGAGGAGCCGAACAGCCGCTTCCTGGAAATATTCCGTTCAGCCTTTCCGGAAAAACATGTTCAGGGAACAATACTTGATCTGGGGTGCGGGCCAGGAGACATTCTCGTCAGATTTGCCAGGGCGTACCCGGCGTGCGGTTGCCTTGGGGTTGACGGCGCGGGAAAAATGCTCGATTTTGCCAGAAATGCCGTTTCCCGGCAAGGGTTAGGGGAAAGGGTGCAATTCGTTCAGGCGACAATCCCGACCGACAGGCTGGGGGATAATGCATACGAGGTGATCCTGTCCAACAGTCTCCTGCACCATCTCGCCGACCCGGATGATTTATGGCATGCCGTGAAACGGCACGGCAAAAAAGATTGTCGTGTGCTGGTCGTCGACCTGCTGCGGCCTGAAACAGAGGCGGAGGCGAAAGCAATAGTCTGTCGCTATTCCGGAAATGAGCCGGAGATTCTGCAACATGATTTTTTTCATTCACTGCTGGCGTCCTATACCATGAGCGAGGTGGGGCAGCAGCTGCAAAAGGCGGGGCTGAGCCATTTCACCCTGAAGCAGGTAAGCGACCGGCACTGGGCGGTCACAGGCAGTCTTTAAGCGCCCAGTGGAATCAGCTCTATCTCACCCCACACCCCGAGGTGATCATCCTGCACGATGACGACGCCCGTTAATCCAGGCAAGGTTTTTGCTGCCTCGATGGCATGGTGGACAGCGTTTTTCCCTTTCATTTCATTGCCGAGTCGTGTTGCCGCCGCATCGGCTAACGGTGTGGATGGCGCTAAAACGGTTACCGAATCCGCCTGTCCAAGACTGAGGGAATGGCCGATGGTGCCGGATGAGGTACAGATACCGAGCGGCATCATGGCCGGCGAAATTTTGATGCCCACCCTGTTGCTGAGCGGAGAGCTGCCTGCATAAATAGCGACGGAACTGGTCCTCGTTCTGCTCAGGAAGATGTCCCCGCCATTTTCGATGATGATTTCTTTGCTGCAGCCTGATTGTAATATATCGCGGCCGACAAACTCCGCTATTGCCCCGGCCACGGCGGCCATGGGGCCGACGCCGGCATCATGTGCCGCTTTCATCATTGCCTTGACGAGCGGGCAGGCGGTGGGGTCGATCGGCAGGGGAGAGAGGGTGTGGAGAAAAGCGGGGTTTCTGGCAATATACCCTTCCAATTGGGATCTGTAATGCAACACCAGGCGGGTGGCGAGATCACGGACCTCGCAGTCGGCAAGAATGAACAGATCTGTTTCGCAAACGGTGACGCGGGACGGGGTCAAACCTGCGGCGTCCACCGATTGGCGGTAGCTTCTTTCACGGTAAGAAAGGGGATCCGGTTTTTTGTTTTTTTTGCGCTTTGTTTTCATGTATTACTGAAATCCGGAATGGAGAATAGCAAAGGCCTGCTGTCAATTGCCGCGCATTTCGTAAAATTGGCGGGTGCGCGGAACAAGCCTGAAAAAAAATCGACTGATGTCATTATCAAATTATTCACAGGAATTGCTAATACTATTTACCCGGTTTCCGCAACCCGGCTCGGCCAAAACCCGCCTGATTCCGTTATTGGGTGAACAGGGGGCGGCACGATTGCAGCGGCGCATGACGGAATACATGTTTGCACTTGCACGAGAAATCAGGGAAAAAAGAGATGTGGAGGTGCAAGTGCATTATAGCGGAGGGCATGATACGGAGGTGCGGCACTGGGTGCCTGCCGAGTTTCGGCTTCGCCGCCAGTGCAAAGGAGATTTGGGAAAGCGATTGCAGTCGGCCACCAACAACGCCTTTGCCGAGGGATGGGGGAAAATTGTTGTTATCGGAGCCGACTGCCCATATCTCACGGCGGAAATCATGGCCGAGGCGTTTCATCAATTACAGCATGCCGACGTGGTGATCGGCCCGGCCCTTGACGGCGGATACTACCTCATCGGACTCAGGCAACAGGCGAATTGCCTGTGGGAAAATGTGTCTTGGGGGACGGAAACGGTACTGCGGGAAACAAGTGCTCATGCCATAAACAGCGGCCTTTCGCTCGCCTATCTGACCCCACTTGCCGACATTGATCGGCCGGAGGATCTGACGGATTTATTGCAGTCTGCAGCAGCTTTCCCGCAGGTGACCGATGGGTAAGGGGGTGGAGAGCAACGATCTTCCTGCCGTTTCCATCATTATTCCGGTGTACAATGAGGCGGAACGGCTCCCTGCGACACTTGCGGCTCTCAGTCATGAGAAGCAGGTGGAAATACTTGTCGTGGATGGCGGCAGCACGGATGATTCGCCTGGAATCGCAAGCAAACTCGGTGTTACGGTGCTGACGAGCGACAGGGGAAGGGCAGCGCAATTGAATAAAGGGGCCGAAGCGGCAAAGGGCGAGATACTGCTTTTTCTCCACGGGGACACAATCCTGCCTGCCGGCTTTTTCAAGCCTGTCCTGCATGTCATGCAAGGCCATGAATTCGTGGCAGGGGCTTTTCAACTGAGGATTGACTCACTCCGGAGAAATATCCATTGGATTGCTCGATTGGCCAATCTGCGTTCGCGATTGCTCAAGCTTCCCTATGGCGACCAGGGGCTTTTCATGCGGGCGACGACATTCCATGAGCTCGGGGGATATGCTGATCTGCCCATCATGGAAGACTTCAGCTTGGTGCGCAGACTGCGGAGAAAAGGAAAAATCGTGATTCTGGCCGATGCGGTCATCACCTCCGGCCGTCGTTGGGAACGGCTGGGCATTTTGAAAACGACCCTTCTGAATCAGATCGTCATCGCCGGATTTTTACTTGGCGTTTCCCCCGTCCTGCTTGCCAAGCTTTACCGGGGTTTGCAGAAACGTTGAGATGGCGGGCCGGCGGGGCATAAGGTTGTTGCGCAGATCCTGGTCCTTGATAAGGGCAAGCAGCATGCGGGAGCTGTTTTCCAGATAAGGATAGCACAAGGAGTTGCGGAAAAAGGGATTAGCGCCGGAAATAAAAAGAGCAAGTCCCATGATAAGCAGGCAGGAGAGCAGAACGGCTTTGGCCAGGCCCAGGACCCCACCCAGCAATTTGTCAAACCAGCCGAGCAGGGAAAGATTTATTACCTGCTTGAGAAAGAGGCCGAGGAGAATGACGGCCCCGAAAGAGGCGGCAAAGAGAAGCAAATAGGCGACAAAGAATCCTGCCTGTTGATTGCTGATAAAAGGGGTGACGAACCCGGCCGATTCGCCGTAATAGCGACCGGCAATGACAAATCCGATGATCAGCGCGGCGATGGAAGCTATCTGGCGAACAAGTCCTGTCCAAATTCCCCGGGCAAGGAAAATGACGAGCAAAATAATGACAATGGCATCGAGAAGTGACATAGTGGCGATCCGGTAAAAAAAGATTGGACAACGGCTTCAGCCACTATAACCATAAAGATGACGGCCTCACAAAGAAAAAATAAAAACGGCATGATTTGCGATGTAACAGACGATATCAAAGGCGATTGCGACTCCCTGCATGCATGTCCTCGACCATTTTCCATCGTGCTGGTTAATCTCGACCTGTTAGGGCGGCAGGTTGGCGATGACGGCCCGCAAGGCATTGTCGCAACCTGCCTCTCCGACAAGGAAAAAGAAAAATTTTCATTGTTTCGTTATGACAAAAGGAAATTGGAGTGGCTGGGCGGACGAATTGCCGCCAAATACGCTGCATGGCAAATAAGAAAAGGGGGGCAAACTTTTTCCCCCGGCATGATGGATTTTCGCCGGCTGGAAATAGCCGCCGACCAGGCCGGCAAACCCTCTGTTTCCTGGCGGGAGAAGGACCCGGTGAAGCGACAATCCCATATTTCCATATCACACAGCGGCAATTGGGCGGCTGCGCTGTGCTCGACGGTTTCCTGCGGGATTGATATCCAGTATGTCACCCCGACGGTTGAGAGAGTGCGGGAACGATTCGTCACCCCGGCGGAAGATGAGATCGTGCGGCCGATAAGCGAAATTTACGGGAGCCGTACCGCCCTGACCTGCATATGGTCGGCCAAGGAGGCCGTCAAAAAGGCCTGGTGCGGTCCAAGGTTGCCCGGTTTTAACGAGATACGGATCAATGGTCTGCAAAAAGAGGGGAAGGGGATTTTTCTTACGGCAGCCGTTACCGGGAAGGCTGGGGAAAAGCGAACGAGGGTGATGGTGTGGCTGGACCCGTTTGCCGAAGGTGTCCTGGCCTTTACCATGACCGATGAGGAGGAAAATGAAAAAAATCAGTGAGTATATTGCCCAGATACCGCTTTTCAAGGGAATGCGCGGTGATCATTATGATGAACTGGCCATGATCGTGGTCGATCAGGAGGTGCCGCGCGGGAAACTTCTTTTTTCCGAAGGGGATCCCGGGAACGGCTTTTTTGTCATCGTCAGTGGAAGGATCAAGATTTTCAAGTTGTCCATTGACGGGAAGGAGCAAATTCTGCATATCCTGGGGCCGGGGGAACCTTTTGCCGAGGTTGCTGTTTTTACCGGATCGTCATATCCGGCCAATGCCATGGCGCTGGAAAAAAGCCGGCTTTTCTTTTTTCCCCGCAAGGCCTTTGTGGAATTGATCGGAGAGCATCCCTCCCTTGCCATGAATATGCTGGCGACGCTTTCCTTCAGATTGAAGCAATTTACCCATATGATCGAAGCATTGTCCTTAAAAGAGGTGCCGGGGCGGCTGGCTGCCTATGTTCTGCTGGCTGGTGAAAAGGGGGAGGATGACACGAATGTCGAACTTGCCGTCTCCAAGACCCAACTGGCAAGTTTGCTGGGGACGATACCTGAGACGCTTTCGCGGATTTTGACCAAAATGAATAAACAGGGAATTCTTGATGTCGATGGCGGCCGGATAAGGATCCTGAATCGGGAAAAACTCATGGCCCTGGCGGAAGGAGAGGCGCGTCTGGCGTGAGAAGCGGCGAGGAGAAATCGTTCCGCGGCTTATCGTGCGCGACGCCGCAATCTTTTACAGTTCCAGCATGAATTCATATTCGAGTTTGCTTTTGGTAAAATGCTGCAAGGTGTTTTTCAAATCCTGCAGGGTTTCCACCGTAAAATTGATTTCCCAGGCAGTTACGTCCGGTCTCGTGGACAGGGCAATGACCTCGCTTATCTTCATGGCAACCGGCGCGACACTGAGCAGCATGAATATTCTGTTGCGCGGTACGTTTTTGTAAATCAAAAGCGATTGCGGTTTTTCCACCATGGTTTTCTTCAGATTCCAGCGCAGGGCAACAACATCTTCCCGTTGGATTTTGAGGGCATTGAGTTTCGGACACTCCTTTTTGTGGACGGAAAGGCCCCTTTCGCTTAAAAGGCCGAGAAGGCTCTTTTCGATCGGCAGCGGCTGGCAGCATTGGGATAACTTGACGCATTCCGGATCAAGGGTTTCAAGATCAATGCTGTTTAATGCGCCGGTAGGCGGAAGCAGGGTCTGGCGCCCGGCATAAAGTCCGTTTTTGATTTCATAGACAAGTTCTTTCAGGCGAAGATTGCCCTGACCCAAATCCTGGAAAAGCTCGCTGAGATTTTCCTTGCCGAAATATTCAAGGATGTCGGCCGTCTCCTCGTAATCGAGGACGGAAAAAGGAACACCATAGCGTTGCAGCTCCTGTTTTACCAGGGACTTGCCGATCTCCCGGGCAAGCGTCTCTCTTTTCAGGCGGAATAAGCGGGCAAGTTCGGATCGGGCACGAGGTGTTTGGCAGCGCGGCAGAATTTCCGGGTCAAATTTCACAGGCCGTTCCTGGGTATTGATCTGGATTCTGTCGCCGTCTTTTAAAACATGGTCGGCTTTCACCCTTTTTGCCCCGACCGTTGCGGAATTGCAGTGAAGTCCCACTTCGGTGTGTACCTTAAAAGCAAAATCAAGAACGATACTCTGGCTGGGAAGGCAGATGCAGTCGCCGTTTGGAGTAAAGGTGTAAATTTCCTTTTTACCGCTTGCCGCGATCATCTCCCGGTAGGAGAGACTGTCGTCCGTGCCGAGGATGCCGAACATTTCCCTGATTTCCTGCTCAAAGTTCGTCGGCACCGTGCCGAGGGACAGCCATTCGCGGATAATGCCTTTTTTGGCATCATGCACCATCTGCAGGGTTCTGATTTTAAAGAGGTAATTCTGTCCCTTGATGTTGGCCCGGGCATGCAGGCTTTTGTAGCCGGTCGGCTTTGGGTTGGCGATAAAGTCGCGAATCGTGCGGGGGATCGGGGGGAAATGCTGATTGATAATGCCGAGGGCACGATAGCAGGATTGCAGGTCGTCAACCACGATGATGATTTCCAGCGGGTTTTCAATATGCTTGGCCAGCACATTGTCGGCTACATTGTAATACGCCCAGAGTCCTTTGGCCTTCAGGCGGATATCCGCGGAAACCCAAGCCTCTTCAAAGGCGTCTCGTAAGGCGTCGACCACTTTGTTTCCTTCTTCCTGGGTTTCCAGAAAGCGGATATGGGTCAGCACCTTCTGGCTCTGGCGGGGAAACTTGTAGGTCAAGGCCAGGTCATAAAGCTCACGCTTCAAACCGAAAAGACCCATGACCCCGGCCATGGGCGCATAGACACTCAGGGTTTCGTCGGCGATTTTCTGGCGCTTGTGTTTCGGCATGGAAACCATGGTGCGCAGATTGTGGAGTCGGTCGGCCAGCTTGATCAGCATGATTTCGACCCGGGAGGCGGCACTGGAAAATATCTTGCGATGGACTAATTTGTAAAAGGTTTGCCGGTCTCCGGAAAAATGACTGATTTTGGTGCAGCCGTCGACAATGGCCGCCACATGTTTCCCGAAAAGGGAACTGATGATATCGGTGGTTACTTCCGGCACATCTTCAATGGTATCGTGCAGCATGGCGGCAGCCAGGGTGGCGGGATCCTTGACGCCCAGCTCGTCGACCAGGATAAGGGCCACCTGGCAGGGATGGCTGACATAGGCTTCGCCGGATTTCCTTTTCTGGTTCTGATGCGCATCAACGGAAAAAGAAAGCGCTTTCCAGAAAAGGGCGGCCTTGCCCTCCTGACCGCCGATGATTTTTTCCATTTTTCGGCAGTAGGTGGCTATGTCAAATTTGCTGTTGTGCATAGAAAAGATTTTAGATTTGCCGGCTAAAGTGGTAAGGTTTTGGAAGTGATTTTGTAACCGCTTCTTATTATTAAGATAATAACATAAAAAAGAAAAGCGGGAAAACGGATATTTTGGAGAGAACATGGCGCCGAGAAGAACCGCAGGGAAAAAATCAGGTTTCGCCCAGAACCGGAAAAGCAGGCAGAGCAGGAAAAATCACCCGCCCCGCAGGTATGAACCGGTGCGTGAGGGGCGAAAAACAAAAGTGCGCGACGTGATGGAGGATGCCGTTGTCGGCGTGTTGCATTCCCATGGCGACAGGGTTGATATCAAGGATATTATTGCCGAGCTGGCGGAAAATCGCGGACAGCGCAAGGAGATTGAGGCCTTGCTTGAGGATCTGACAGTGCGGCAGCTTGTTAAAAAGCTGGGCAAAAAGCACTATCAACTGGATTCCCGCCATTTCGTGGAAACAACGCTTTCCGTTCATCCCCGCGGCTTTGCCTTTGCCGCGCCGGTTAATGCCTCAACCTCCGTTTCCGGGGCAAAGGATATTTTCATCCCGCCGCGCGACCTGGGCACCGCTCTGCACGGCGATCGCGTCCTGGTGCAGGTCACCGGCAGCCGGCGCGATCGTTTTGATGGTCGGGTTGTCACCGTGCTGGTCCGGGGGGCAAAACAGATTGTCGGCGTTTATTCCGTGCGCGGGGCAAAAGGCTATGTCACCCCGGAAGACGAGCGCTATCCGTTTACCATCACCATCGAGCAGGAAAAAGCGGGCGGGGCGGAAAACGGCGATGCGGTGCTGGTTGAGATCAGTGATTTCGGTTCGGACGGCAGTCCGGCCAGCGGCGCCGTTATCGAGATTCTGGGTGACCCCGATTCCTCTTTGGTGCAGATGAAAATGGTGATTCGCAAATTTGATCTGCCCGATGTTTTTCAGGAAAAAAGCATTGCCGAGGCGGAGGGCTTCCCCGACCGGGTGGAAGTCACCGCCGACCGCACTGATCTGCGCCGGATCTGCCATGTCACCATTGACGGCGAAACCGCCCGTGATTTTGATGACGCCGTTTCGGTCGAAAAAACGAAAAAAGGTTATCGATTGTATGTTTCCATCGCCGATGTCAGTCACTATGTCAGGCCGGGGACGCCCCTTGACCAGGATGCCTGGGATCGCGGCACCAGTGTCTATTTTCCCACCGGGGTCGTGCCCATGCTGCCTGAGAGATTGTCGAACAACCTCTGCAGTTTGAATCCCCATGTCGACCGTTATGCCTTTACCGCAATCCTTGATTTCGACCGAAGCGGCAGGCGACTGGCGGTTCGTTTCGCCAAAAGTGTCATCTGCAGTCAGTACCGGCTGACCTATACCCTGGTGCGGCAGATTCTGGTGGATAAAGATCCCGCTGTCCGGGCCCGGTACAAGCCCCTGCTGACCCCCTTGAAATGGATGGCCGAGCTTGGCATGGAACTGGAAAACCAGCGGATTGCCCGCGGCAGCATGGGTTTTGAAATTCCTGAACCGTTTGTTGAAATCGGCAGTGATGATACGATTTCCTCCATCAGCGTGCGGGAACGGAACCTGGCCCACAAGATCATTGAGGAGTTTATGCTGGCGGCAAACGAGGCGGTGGCGGAAACATTCGCCAATCGCCATTTTGCCGCCATTTACCGCATTCATCAAAGCCCTGATCCGCTGAAGGTTGCCGAGTTCGCCGAATTCATGCAATCCATGGGTTACGAGGTGGGGCGTGACAACTTTGACTCAAAATGGTTTAATCGGCTGATCGCGCAAACCAAGGGCACCTCCCGGCAATATCTTGTCAGCAACCTGATTTTGCGGGTCATGCAGCAGGCGCGTTACTCGCCGGAAAATATCGGCCATTTCGGCCTGGCCGCATCCTTTTACACCCATTTTACCTCCCCCATCCGCCGTTATCCTGATCTCATGGTCCACCGCGCCCTGAAGCAGCTTCTCTGGCAGGATGACAAGCACAGCCGTTTGCCCGTCAACCTCGATGAGGCGGGCGAGTTTCTGTCGAAAAGGGAGCGGGTGGCGGTGGATGCGGAACGGGAGATGCTTGACCGGCTTAAGGTGCGGTATATGGAAAAGAAGGTCGGCGAGAGCTTTGCCGCAATTGTTTCCGGCATAACCTCCTTTGGTCTCTTTGTTGAATTGACCGAAACCATGATCAGCGGCGGGGTGGCGATTGCCGACCTGCCCGCTGACGGATATGAATTTCATGAAAAGCGCCATATGCTGGTGGGCATGAGGAGCGGAAAGACCTTCCAGATGGGAGACGAGGTCATGGTCCGGCTGGTCAGCGTTGATAAAAGGTCGCGGCGGATCAATTTCGTCCTGGAGGATCGGGCCGAAATGCCGGTCTGATCGCCATCCATGCAGCATGTAAAAGAAAAGATGCCGCCGCAGCCAACAGGGCCATCCGGTGATATTGATTTTCGCGGGCAATTATTGTCGAACGCCGCTATTGTCCTTGTGCAGACCAGTTATCCGGAAAACATCGGCGCCGCGGCCCGGGTGGCCTGCAACATGGGAATCAGCCGGATCATTCTGGTGCGGGATGAAATGCCGGACCAGGAAAGAATGCGGAAAATGGCCACTCATCACGCCGGCCATCTGATCGATTCCTTGCAGATTTTCCCCCGTCTTGACGAGGCGCTTTCCTCCTTTCACTGGGTTGTCGGCACCAGCGCCAGGCAGGGGCGGCAGCGCCATTCCCAGGCAAACCCGGAAAAGGTCATGGCGGATCTGGTGCCGAAACTTGAAAACAACCGGGTGGCGCTGGTTTTCGGTCCGGAAGACCGGGGCTTGACCAATGATGATCTGAAATTTTGCAACAGTGTCACCACGATACCCACGGCGGATTTTTCCTCCCTCAATCTGGCCCAGGCGGTTGCCCTTCTTTCCTATGAGCTTTACAGCGGAGTTCTGCAGCTGCACAATGACCGAAAGCCTGCTCCCGTAGCCAAACTGGCCAACAACCATGAAATGGAGGCCATGTACGCGCTTGTCGAAGAAGCGCTGCGGGCCATGAATTTTTTGAAAGATTCCGATTATGCCTACTGGATGCGCAATATCCGCCATTTTCTCGGCCGGATCGGACTGCGGGCCCGGGATGTGAAGTTTGTCGGCGGATTTTGCCGTCAGGTTGTCGCGTTTGGCGAAAAACGGAAGTGAAAAAGATAATGACCGAAGAGCGAAAGGATTTACGCCGGAAAATACTGGGCCTGCGCGAGGCGCTTGATCCCCTGCTCAGAGAGGAAAAAAGCAGGAGTATCCATGAAAAACTGCTGACCATGGATGCTGTCCGGCGGGCTGCCTTGATCATGGTTTATGTCAATTTCCGCAGTGAGGTTGCAACGTTTCCTCTTTTTGCAATGCTCCGGCAACGAAAAATTGCGGTCTGCGCGCCCTTGACCATGGTCGCGGAGCGGCGGCTGGTACCCTATCAGATCAGTGATCCCTTGCGGGATTTGCAGCCGGGCTATTGCGGCATCCCCGAACCTGATCCGGCCAGGCTTCACCCTGTTGATCCGGCTGAGATTGACGTGGTTCTGGTGCCGGGCTCCGTTTTTGATGGCCGGGGCGGCCGGCTTGGTTACGGGGGAGGCTATTACGACCGTTTTCTGGCGGCCGAAGCGTGCCGGGCAACCCGTATCGGTCTTGCCTTTGAAGCGCAGGTGGTGGAAGCGTTGCCGCTTCTGCCCCATGACCAGCACCTGCATTATCTGGTCACGGAAAAAGAAATACGAAAAACAGCGGAATAACGAGGGAAATTATGCGAAAAACCGCGATCATGAAAAACGACCTTTTTTTGGAGCATCAACCGGGCAATGACCATGTTGAGTCACCGGAAAGGTTGCGCGTTATCTATGAACAGCTCGAAAAACCAGGCATCAGAGACAATTTCCAGTTTCCTGATTTTCAGGCGGCTGATCATGACATCATCGGCCTCAACCACAGCGATGAGCATATTGCCAGGGTAGCGGCAACGGCCGGCAAACGATTTGACCTGCTTGATCCGGACACCACCACCTCGCCTAAATCCTATGATGCGGCCTGCCTGGCAGTCGGGGCGGTGGTTGAAGGGACGCGGCTGGTTGCGGCCGGTGAGGTGGACAATTGTTTCGCCCTGGTCCGTCCACCGGGGCATCATGCGGAAAAGGGATACGGCAAGGGCTTCTGCCTTTTTAATAATGTGGCGATTGCCGCCCGCTATGCCATCCGGAATCTGGCGATGAAGCGGGTGCTGATCGTCGACTGGGACCTGCATCACGGGAACGGGACCCAGCACAGCTTTTACACTACGGACGAGGTTCTTTATTTTTCCACCCACCAGTATCCCTATTACCCGGGAACAGGCTCCCTGCTGGAAACGGGCGAAGGGAAGGGGGAAGGGTATACCGTCAATGTGCCGTTGCCCGGCGGCCAGGGTGATGAAGAGTTCGCTCAAATCTTCAATACGCTGCTTGTCCCTTTGGCCCGGGCCTATCAGCCGGAAATGATACTGGTCTCCGCCGGATTTGATATCTACAAGGCCGATCCGCTGGGCACCATGAAGGTGACGATTGACGGTTTTGCCTATATGGCCCGTGTCCTGCTGGATTTGGCGGATGAACTCTGCCGCGGCAGATTGCTTGTCACCCTGGAAGGCGGCTACAATGTTGCCGGGCAGCGCGATGGGGTGCTGGCAGTGCTTGCCGAAATGACCGGCAAACGATTTCTCGGGGACGAAAAGTTCCGTTTGTTGCGTCGGACCACGGCGCCTGTTCCCTCCCTGGAGAATGCACAAAAAATTGCAAAAACCTTTTGGACCCTGTAGAGTGGCTGCGGTGTGCTCTGTTTTTTCACGCCTGTTTTCATGCATTATTGACGTGTACTTTCGAGGGGAAATTTTTTGGTATTATCGGCGCGGCTTCATAATTCATCGCTGACCCAGACAAAAATTCTCATGGCTGACGACGATCCATTGGTTCGGGATGCGGTCATGAAAATTCTTGAACTTTTCGGCTATCAGGTTTTAGCCGTTGAAGACGGCCGCGCCGCCCTTGACGCGGTAACGGATGAAATAGACGCCATCCTTCTGGATATCAATATGCCCGGCCTGAACGGCTTTGAGACCATTCAGGCGCTTAATAAACGAAAACTGGATATCCCGGTGCTTTTTCTCACCGGGGCGGGATCCATGGAGTATGCGGTGAAGGCGATTAACCTCGGCGCCTATGACTTTATCCCCAAACCAATCGAGGATCTTGACCTATTTGATGTCAAAATTCGGCGGGCCGTTGAAAAACGAATGTTTCTTCGCCGGGAGAAAACCTATAAGCAGAATCTGGAAAGTGAAGTCAAAAAGAAAACAAAGGAACTGGCGGAAAAGAATCTGTTGCTGAAAAAATACAGTCACCATCTTGAAATATCGTCGGTCAACACCATTATTACCTTGAACACCGCCCTTGAGGAGAAAGATCAGTACACGGCAGGACATACCAAACGGGTTACCGAGTACTCCAAATTGATCGGCAAGGCCATGGGGCTGCCCAAAGGGGAAATTGATGTGTTGAACCGTGCCTGCCAGCTGCACGATATCGGCAAACTTGTCATTGATGTCAGCTGCATCCAGAAAGCGGGCCCTTTGACCGACGAGGAGTGGCTGCTGGTCAAGAAACATCCGGAAATCGGGGAAAACATCATCAAGCCGCTGAACTTTCTCGAAAGGGAAGGTGAGATCGTCAGGCATCATCATGAGCGCCTTGACGGCAGGGGCTATCCGGATGGGCTGCGAGGAGATGAAATTAATTTGCTGACCAAGATTGTCACGGCGGCCGACAGCTTTGACGCCATGACCTCCAAGCGCAGTTACAAGGTCAACATGACCATGGCGGAGGGGGTCAAGGAGCTGCGGGATCATTGCCGGAGGCAGTTTGACCCCGTGGTGGTGGAGGCTTTTGCCGATATCCTTTCCCAAAGAAAATTTGATTAGATTGCGTGCAAAAATATGAATATTTCCAAGGAAGAAGTTGCCAAGGTGGCCCATCTGGCCCGGCTTGATCTCTCGGAGCAGGAAGTTGAAGCAATAACCGGCCAGCTTGACCGGATACTCGGCTACGTTGCCAAGCTCAATGAAATCGACACCACGGACGTGACGCCGACAACCCACGCCCTGGCCGTGCATAATGCCTTCCGGGATGATGTGGTGCATCCCTCTCTGCCCCGGCAGGAGGCCTTGGCCAACGGACCGCGCCAGAACGGCGAGGCCTTTGTCGTCCCCAGGGTCATTTAAGAAAAGAGAACCCGGTTTACAAAATATATCTGGAAATACGGCACCTCGCCGGTTTCCAGATTTTGTTTTCCGACCAAGGAGAACACCTCTGTTGTCAGGTGAGGAATATATGGATTTACATGCTTTGACCATACATGAATTACACCAACTTTTTACCCGCAAGGAAACATCGCCCCTCCATGCGACACAGGCGGTCTTTGACCGTATTGAGCAGGTGGAGGGGCGGGTTGGCGCTTATATCAGCTTGAACAGGGAAAAAGCCTTGCAACAGGCGGATGAGGCCGGCAAAAGACTTGATCGGGGCCAAGGCGGCCCGCTGTGCGGCATTCCTCTTTCCATCAAGGATGTTATCTGCACCAAGGGTCTGCGCACCACCGCCGGTTCCAAAATTCTCGAGACATTTATCCCACCCTATAATGCCACGGTTATCAACAAGCTGGAAGAGGCGGGGGCGGTGATTATCGGCAAGACCAGCATGGATGAATTCGCCATGGGTTCGGCCAATGAAAATTGCGCCTTTGGGGTGCCGGCAAATCCCTGGAAGGCTGATTTTATCTGCGGTGGGTCAAGCGGCGGTTCCGCGGCGGCGGTAGCGGCCGATGAGTGCATTGCCTCCCTTGGCTCGGATACGGGCGGCTCCATCCGGCAGCCGGCATCGCATTGCGGTGTGGTCGGCTTAAAGCCCACCTATGGTCGCGTTTCCCGTTTCGGTTTGCTTGCTTATGCCTCTTCCCTGGACCAGATCGGCCCCTTGACCAAGGATGTACGGGACTGCGCCCTGATGCTGAACGCCATCAGCGGCTATGATGGAAGTGATTCGACCTCGGTGAACCGGCCGGTGCCTGATTACTGCGCCGCCCTCACGGATGGTCTGCGCGGAATGACCATCGGCATCCCGCGGGAATATTTCGGCGAGGGGCTTGATCCGGAGGTGGAGAAGTCGGTGCACGGGGCTCTGGCCAAACTGCGGGAGGCCGGCGCCGAAGTTGCCGATGTCTCGCTTCCCCATACCGAATATGGGGTTGCCGCCTATTATATCATTGCCCCGGCGGAAGCAAGTTCCAATCTGGCCCGGTATGACGGCGTCAGGTACGGCCTCCGCGACATGGAGGCTGATCTGCTGATTGAGATGTACAAGAAGAGCAGGTCCCGGGGCTTCGGCGATGAAGTGAAGCGGCGGATTATCATGGGGACCTATGCCCTTTCCTCCGGCTATTATGACGCCTATTACAAGAAGGCCTCCCAGGTCCGTACCCTGATTGTCGAGGACTACGGAAAGGCCTTTTCCCTCTGCGATGTGCTGGTCTCGCCGGTAACGCCCACCCCGGCCTGGAAAATCGGTGAAAAGAGCCATGATCCTCTCAGCATGTATCTTTCCGATGTGTTGACCATCCCGGCCAACCTGGCCGGAATTCCCGGCCTTTCGGTGCCCTGCGGCATGAGCCGGGCGGGGCTGCCGATCGGCCTGCAGATGCAGGCGGCTCATTTTGCCGAGGAAAAATTGCTGCGGGCGGCGTACAACCTGGAGCAACGGCTTGATCTGGTCGGTAAAAAACCGACTTTATAATATCCATTCAACATCCGACGCACGCTAATGAAACTTTCAGTCAATAAAAATATTGAAACACTGATTCCTTATCCTCCCGGCAAGCCCCTGAAGGAACTGGAGCGGGAATACGGCATTACCGGGTCCATTAAAATGGCCTCCAATGAAAACTCCCTGGGGCCTTCGCCCAAGGCCCTGGATGCCATTCGCCGGAACCTGGTCAATCTGCACCGCTACCCGGACGGCAGTTGCTATTATCTTGCCGCGGCCCTTGCCGAAAAGCTGCGGATACAGCCGTCCGAGCTTGTTTTCGGCAACGGTTCCAATGAGGTGATCGAGCTGTTGGTGGGGGCCTTTGTCAGCGCGGGCGACGAGGTCATCACAAGTCATCCATCCTTTCTGGTTTACCAGACCATGGTCCAGGCCCGAAGCGGGGTGAATATCGTGCTGCCGCTCAAGGATATGGCCCATGATCTTGATGCCATTGTCGCCGGGGTGACCGCAAAGACCAAGTTGATTTTTCTCGACAACCCCAATAATCCCACCGGATCGGTTTTTGGCAGGGAAAAGTTTGAGGCGTTTCTCGCGCAACTGCCGGAAACGGTGATTGTGGTGCTCGATGAGGCGTATGTGGATTTTGTCGATGAATCCGTCCGGCTTGATGTGCGCCGTTATATCCATAATCCGGTGCCGGTGGTTGGTTTGCGTACCTTTTCCAAGGCCTATGGTCTGGCCGGATTGCGGGTCGGGTACGGTATCATGGACGCCGGGATCGCCATGTATCTGCATCGGGTCAGGCAGCCTTTTAATGTCAATGAGCTGGCTCAGGTGGCGGCGCTTGCCTGTCTGGAGGATGACGATCATTACCGGAAAACCCTCGCCATGACCCATGACGGCATTGCCTGGCTTTCCGCCGCGATTGAAAAGCTCGGCTGCCGGGTTTTCCCCACCCAGACGAATTTTTTCCTGGTTGATGTCGGGTCTGACTGCAAGGCGCTGTATGAAAAGATGCTGCGCACCGGGGTTATCGTCCGCCCCATGAGCGCTTACGGATATCCGAATTTCATCCGCATAACGGTCGGCACCGGGGCGGAAAATGAGCGGCTGGTGAAAAGTCTGGCCCAATGTCTAGGCGCCGCGACGAAATAACCTGTCGAAGTGAAGATTTCGTTACGGCGCGTCTGCCGTCATTGATGGCGGCTCGGCGTATTTTTTACAATAATGCTTCTTAGAAGCAAGAGGTTGCCCATGCAGGACATTATCACCATTGACGGCCCTTCGGGCTGCGGCAAGAGCACCATCAGCAGGCTGATCGCTGCCCGACTGGGTTATACCTATCTTGACACCGGGGCAATGTATCGCGCCGTGGGCTACAAGGCGATGCAAACGGGAATCAGTTTGGAAGACGGGCCGGCGCTCGGTGCATTGCTTGACGGCATGGACCTGCGGCTCGCCCCCGGTGACGGGGATACCAGGGTCATTCTTGACGGGGATGATGTCAGTCTGGCAATTCGTACCGCGGAAATGGGATTGGTGGCCTCAAAGGTGTCCGCCTTGCCGGTGGTGCGGCAACGGTTGACTGAAATGCAGCGGCGGCTGGCGGAACAGGGCCGGGTCGTTGCTGAAGGACGGGACACCGGCACCGTGGTTTTTCCCGCGGCCGGGCATAAATTTTTCCTTGATGCGGCCCCGCAGGAAAGGGCCCGGCGCCGGAGCCTGCAGTTGCGGGAAAAAGGCATGGCGGCGGATGAGGAGCAGATCCTTGCCCAGATCCTGAAAAGGGATGCGGACGACAGCAGCCGCAGTCTCGCCCCCTTAAAAGCCGCCGATGATGCGGTTATCATCGACACATCTGCCCTCAGCATCGAGGAAGTGGTTTCGCGTATGCTGGAAAAGGTTGAAAAACAGCAGGAAAAGATCCAGAATAAATTTTAGCTGTTGCATCGATTGCCTGGTTCTCCTTCAATTCCACCGAGGTGTGGCCACATGACGAAATCTCGAGTTCTGAAACGCCATCATCTGATTTATTATCTGGAAGTCTTTGACCTTGAAACCAATGGACTTCTCGGGCATCTTGTCGATATCACCACCCGGGGGATTAAACTCGTCAGTAAAGAGCGTCTGCCGCTCAACAAGACCTTTATTCTCAAATTGATGTTGCCGGAAGGCTATTTTCAGGAAAAGGAAATCCATTTTGAAGGGAAAAGCCTGTGGTCCTCCAATGACATTAATCCGGATTTTTTCGATACCGGTTTCGAGGTTACCAGTCTTTCGCTGGAAGAACGAAAAATTCTGCGTAAGTTGATCGAACAGATCGGGTTTAATGATTGATGCAGCCGGGTGATCCGCGGCCGTTTTTTTCAGGTTCGCGTGTTTTTTCGTTACCCTTGATAACCACCTGAGGGGAGGATCCTCTCCCCGCTTCCCAAATCGCCCATTGCCGCTCCCCTCCCTTTTTGAAAAAAGGTTTCCTCAGAGGATACTTATTGACAAAAAAACAGCTGTCGTCTGTAATCGGGAATAGCTATAGTAGTTTTTGAGTCATTGGAAATGGGGAGTCGTTACGAAATACCGGATCGGGTGACGGTTATTTGGTGATGGTTCCTTCTGCCGCTCTGGGCATTCAGCCGGCCGTGTTGGTGACCGCCACGGCTTTACCCCGGGAGTTTCATGCATGGATATCCACCAACTGCGTATATTTGTTTCTGTTTATCGCAACAGGAGCTTCTCAAAGGCTTCAGAGCAGCTTTTTATCAGTCAGCCGACAATCAGTGAGCATATCAAAAATCTGGAAAGATCGCTTGGCTGTCTGCTTTTTGACCGTCTCGGCAGAAAAATCGAACCGACAAGCGAGGCGGATCTGATCTTTCCCAAGGCCCTGCAGCTCATTGGGGATCTGGAAAAAATCAATGAACTTGTATTGAAAAGCGTTGATCGGGTCAAAGGGAAACTGGTGCTCGGCGCGAGCACCATTCCCGGCAATTACATGCTCCCGGCGCTGGCCGCCAAATTTCGGGAAAATTACCCGGATGTTTCTTTTGAAATCGTTATCGCCGATACCAAGAAAATAACCGACATGCTGGTCAATCATGATTTCTTCATGGGGATTGTCGGCGCCGACATGGAACCGAAGGTTCTTCACTATGAACCATTCCTGGAAGATGAACTTGTTTTTGCCGGTGCGCCGAAATTCTTTCAAAACAAAACATTGAAGAGTCTGAAAATCTATGAGCTGCCGTTTCTTTTGCGTGAAGAGGGATCAGGAACCCGGAAGAATATGGAAGATTTTCTGCAGAGCATGGAGATCAATCTCAAGAAAATGAATGTGGTGGCGGTGCTTGGTTCCAGCGACTCGATCAAACAGGCAATAAAGGCCGGCTTGGGAACCTCCATTCTGTCACGACGGGCCATCGCCGACGAGCTGGCCACTGGCTCCTTGATCGAGATGACTCTTGGGGAAAAGATGAGGCGGGAATTTTATATCGCCACTCACAAAAAAAGAACGCTGCCCGGCCAATATAAGGCCTTTCACGATTTTCTTATCCGGCAGATGCAACAGACGGCTGGGTGAGGAGCAGGACGCAGTGAAGCCCGCGCCAAAGCGACAGGGGGCGCAGAAAAATATCGCATGGAAATTCCGCTGGAATTCCCATGCGATACAAACCGGGGACGCGGCACAATCAAAAACGGTTCCGCACCCGCCAAAAAATCCTCAGACCATCTTGGGTAAGGACCAGTCATTGTGCTCAAATTGGCTATGGTCCGGCTTGGGCGGTTTTGCCTCAGCCAGCCTTTGTTTGAGCCATTTCAGCACCTTGTCGAATTCCGTTGCCATTTCAGCCAGGGCCTTGCCCCGGTGACTGATTTTGTTTTTTTCCTCCATGGAGGCTTCGGCAAAGGTTTTGGCAAATCCCGGAAAGTAAAAAACAGGGTCATAGCCGAACCCGCCTTGGCCGCGGGCCGTGGAAAGAATTTCTCCTTCGCAGCTCCCCTCGTAGGTGAGGGCCGGGCCGGTGGGGACCGCGATTGAAATGACGCAGTGAAAGGCGGCCTTGCGGTTTGCTTGTCCTTCGAGCTCACTGAGCAGCTTTTTGATATTGTCCTCATCCGTGGCGTTCTTTCCGGCATAGCGGGCGGAGTGCACCCCCGGAGCGCCGTCAAGGGCTTCAACAGCCAGACCGGAGTCGTCGGCTATTGCCGGTATGCCGAGTGCCTTGGCGGTAAATGAGGCCTTTTTGTAGGCATTGTCGTCAAATGTTTCGCCATCCTCAATCACTTCCGGAATGGGGCCGAAATCATCAAGACATTTCAAGTCCACCGCGAAATCCTTCAGCAGTTCCTGAAATTCCTTCAATTTCCCCTTGTTCCGCGTCGCAAGGACGATGGTTAATTTATGGGTATCGCTCATAATTCACTCCTGACAGAAAGTATTAGAAAAAGGACCGGGTAATTTGATAGAGAAACAGCAATATGACAATTGTTGGCCGAATATGTCACGCGTTTTTTTGGATTAACCGGCAAATAGGAATATCCCAAAAAAAAGGCCCTCTGCCGGGAAAGAGCAGAAGGCCGTAACAAGGGCGAAACGAAAGTTTGCGGGAATTTGTTTTTTCAGGCGTCAACAAAGCTCTTCATATACTTTGCCGACGAGTTTGGCGGACGGAGTCAAGGTCTTTTCCCCTTCTTGCCAATTGGCCGGACAGGCCTGATCCGGATGTGCGGCCACGTGGATGCTTGCTTTCAATTTGCGGAGCGTCTCGGCGGCACTGCGGCCGACATTGTAAAAATTGACCTCTGACGCCACCACAACGCCTTGAGGGTTGATGATAAATGTACCCCTGAGGGCAAGCCCCGTCTCCTGATCGTAAACACCGAACATTTTGGAAACCTTGCCGGTTGGGTCGGCCGCCATGGGATATTTGGCGTTGGCCAGTGACTTTTCTTCACGTTTCCAGGCAAGATGGGTAAATTGCGTGTCCGTGCTGATGGTGACAACTTCCGCCCCCGCCTTTTTGAAATCGTCATATTTGTCTGCAAAATCAGCAAGTTCTGTGGAGCAGACAAAGGTAAAATCCGCGGGATAAAAAACAAGCACGCACCATTTGTCGGAATTTTTCAACTCCGCCAGAGAAATTTTACCAAAACCGAATTCCGTCGGCAGATATGTGTCCATGGAAAAATTTTCAACTTGTTGTCCGACTTTGACGGGTTTAATGCACTCATGGCCCATTGTTGATCCTCCTGATGATTCTTTGATAAGAAAGTGAAAATTCAATTTTTTCGCGAATCGAATTTGAAATACTCCACATTGTTGCACAAGAGCTCGTCTTTTGTTAAAAATGATAATCTTTATTGACATAAACGTAAAGAAAAAGTTCGTTTTTTTTACTGTTTCTTGACAGTTGCCCGTTTGGTGACTTAAATGGTTTTCATGATAAGAAAAACAAAAATCATTCTGACTGGTTACAGGGCGACCGGTAAAACGACGATCGGCAAACTGCTTGCTGAACGGGTATCTTTTTCCTTCCTGGATGTCGACAAGGAAATTGAGAAACAACAGGGACAGACAATCAATCGGATGGTGGCTGAGCGGGGCTGGGATTTTTTCCGGGGATTGGAGCGTGACTATCTGACCACTCTGCTTGATCGCCAAAATCTGGTTGTCGCGCCCGGCGGCGGTGCTGTTCTCCATCGGGAGCAATGGCGCCGGCTGATGGATGCAAGCCTTGTTGTCTGGCTGCAGGCGAATGTGGATACCATAACAAAAAGGCTGGCCCGTGATGCGGCGTCGGCCGGACAAAGACCGTCTCTCACCGGAAATGACATGATAGGAGAAGTCGAGAAGGTTTTGGCGGAACGGGAGCCTCTTTATCGAGCCGGTTCGCATCTGGCGATACACGCTGAAAAGGAGCCGGCACTGGTTGTTGAGGAAATTGTTGCATTCTGGCAGAGGAGTGAAGAGCCGCGGGAATAAAAGAATTCCCTGAAGCGGCCCAATGATGAGAAAAGAGCAGTTTAAACTGGAAAGCGGAAAAAGGAGACGTCATGGCCGGCAACACGTTTGGGCAGGTTTTCAGGGTAACCACCTGGGGGGAATCCCATGGCACGGCAATTGGAGCGACGATAGACGGGTGTCCACCCGGTATTCCGATCAGCAGTGAAGATATCCAGTCGGATCTGGACAGGCGCCGGCCCGGCACCGGCGGAGCGGCGAGCCCCAGAAAGGAACCGGATAAGGTCGAGATCCTTTCCGGCATTTTTGACGGCTGCACCACCGGGACACCCTTGACCCTGGTTATTTACAACAAGGATGCCCACAGCCGGTCATATGATTATCTCAAGGATATTTTCCGGCCGGGACATGGAGATTATTCCTACTTGATGAAATACGGCATCCGCGACCATCGCGGCGGCGGCCGTGCTTCGGCCCGGGAGACGGCGGCGCGGGTCGCGGCCGGTGCGGTGGCGAGAAAACTGTTGGCCTTCCATGATATTCAGGTGGTTGCCTACACCATGTCCTTGGGGGGAATAGATGCGGAAAATATCGATTTCTCCGCGATCGCGCAGAACAGCCTGTTCTGTCCGGATATGGAAGCGGCCGCCAGGATGGAGGAAAGAATAATACAGGTCAAACAGGAAGGGGATTCTTTGGGCGGCATTGTCGAAATTGTCGCCACCGGCTGCCCGCCGGGGCTTGGAGAGCCGGTATTCAACAAGCTTGATGCCGATCTTGCCGGGGCGCTCATGTCCATCGGCGCGGTAAAGGGAGTGGAAATCGGTGCGGGATTCGAGGCAGCCCGGATGACCGGTTCGCAGAATAACGACCAGCTGACTCCGGACGGCTTCACCTCCAACAATGCCGGCGGCATCCTTGCCGGCATTTCCAATGGCGACCCCATTGTCGCCCGGGTGGCGGTAAAACCGATTCCCTCCATTGCCAGGTCCCAGTGGACGGTGAATTTGGAAAACGAACCGGTTGAGATAAATATCGGCGGACGGCATGATATTTCCGCTATCCCGCGTATTATTCCGGTTTGTGAGGCCATGGTTTGCCTGACCCTGGCCGACCATTTGCTGCGTCTGCAAACCCTCGAATGGACACCGGAGCATTTTGAACTGGACGAAGAGTGACGGCGTGCGCCTTTTTTGAGTGCGTCCGTTTTGTCTCTATTTATCGGGAATGCATCCCGTTCTTGAATTTTTCGGGTAAACAGAAATGAGTTCTCAGAAAAAGATAAAGAAAATTGAAGATATCTGGATCGTCACCAGGGAATTTGACGGTCTGGCCGGGGCCGGCGGGGTAAAGGATGTCTGCCGTCAGCTGGCTGAATCGCTGGTCAAAAGGGCGAATGTTGCGGTCATGCTGCCCATGTATGGCTTCATCAGTCCGGCGGCACGGGGCTTCAAACCTGCCGAATCACTGCAGGTTGACATGCACTACGTCGGCGTCGAAAGGCGGGAAGATGTCCGTATCTGGGCAAAGGAAAAAAAAGAGGGCAAGCGTACCCTGACCATTTACCTGGTGGATGCGGACCGCTTCCGGGAAAAACGCGCGGTTTACACCTATACGGCGGAGGATGAAGAGGAAGACCCGCATCACCAGCGGGGGTCGGGACATTATGACTATTTTGCCATGAATGTCCTCCTGCAGAAGGCGGCCCTCAATTTCATGCTCTTCAAAGGGAAAAGGCCGGATATCGTCCATTGCCATGACGGCCACGCCGCCTTGCTCCCCGTTATGGCTCGCGAACGTGACGGCTTTCGACAGTTTTTTCGCAAAACCGGCTTTGTCGTCACCATCCACAATGCCGGTCTCGGCTATCACCAGGAAGTGGATGATCTGCCCTATGCCAAAGCAATTACCGGACTGCCGTCCCGCATCATCGGGAAAAATCTGCTGGGGGGACGTTTTGATCCCTTTCTCGCCTCAGCTCCCTATGTGGTCATGAACACGGTGAGCGAAAATTACGCCCGGGAATTGCGGGAAAGCGACGACGACGTCATGACCGGCTGGCTCGGTCATATCCTGGCCAACCGGGGGGTAATGCTGCAGGGGGTGACAAACGGAATCAATCCGGATGACTTTAACCCGCAAAATGCCGAGCGGCTCGGTATTGCCGCGCCTTTTTCGCCGGTCGAAAAAAAGCTTGGCGGAAAAGCGGTCTGCCGGCGCGATATTGTCGCCATGCTGGAGAAAAAGGACCTCGGCAAAGTCCTTGTCAGCGGATCGCTGCAGCCGCTGTATGGCCAGCCGCTCTTCACCTTCATTGGTCGCCTGACCGAGCAAAAAGGCGTCGACAACCTGGTGGGGGCACTGGAAACCCTGCTTCCCCTGGATGATGGGTTTCAGGTTCTCGTGCTGGGCACCGGCGTGAAGGAGCTTGAGGATGACCTGCGCAATCTGGCTGAAAACAAAAAGTATGCGGGCAGGGTCTGCGTCCTTTTCGGCTATGATGAGCTACTTGCCAACAAGGTGTATGCGGCAGGGGATTTTTTTCTCATTCCATCCCGCTATGAGCCTTGCGGGTTGACCGATTACATTGCCCAGCTTTTCGGCAATCTGCCGGTTGCTCACCATGTGGGCGGGCTGGTCAAGGTGCAGGACGACAAAACCGGCTTTGTTTATCATGAGCACACCGCCGCCGCCTTGATGGCGGCCATGCAGAGGGCGATGAAGACATTCCGGGAAAGACCCGGGAAAATAGCGGATATGCAGCAAGACAGTGTAAAAGTTATTCAGAATGTCTACACCTGGGATAAAATTGTGCTACGATATATGCAGCTTTACCAGGATGCGCTTGCCCTGTGCCGAAATTGATGCGTGCAGACCAGGGGAAAAATGACTGGTTTGCCCAGCGCCGGGATTTTCATGTCACCAAATTGCTGCAGGGCTTTTACCAGACATCGGAAGTGTTTCTGAAAATATACCGGGACTATCTGCAAAGCGGCCAACCAGCTTACGGAGATATCGAAAATCTGGTCGGTTCAGAAACAAAAAAGGGACGGCTTTGGCGGCTGAAGGACGATTGTCATCAGCTTTGGCGCGACGCGGACCCGACATATCAATTCAATGACTGCCAGCTTGAATGGGTGATGGGGTCTCTTTTCCATGAAGCGATGAAGCTCAAGGAAAATATCTACCTCTTTCAGTATTATGGACCACCGGCCCAGGAGATGGAGGGGCGGGAGCAGCAGATCTTTTCCTTTTGCGGACTTGAGTGCCGCCGTTTTATGGCGCGAATTTCCCGTGAAATCGAGCGTCAGATGGAAAGTTTGGGGGGTATGTTCAGCCGGGCAAGGTATCTGCTGCGCCTCATGCTGCCTGAACAAAGCGGCAATTTTCTTCTGCTCCGCTATCTGGTGGAGCATGGGGAGGCGGTTCGCGACCTGTGGGGCGAGTCGCTTGCGGATATTTTTTCCGATATGTTCCCCGGCGCGCCTGAAAATGGCTTCTGTTATGCGGCTCGGAGTTATTATGACGGCAACTGGTATGAAAAGGCATATGACGCCTATCAGGCGGCGCTTCGCCTCAACCGGCAGTGCGGTGAGGCGATCCGGCGTTCCCATCAGCTGCGGGCTGGATTGAAAACGAAACAGGCATCGGCTCATGCGTCTCTTGGAGGCAAGCGACGTGAAGCCGGTGTCATGAAATAATATCGTCGTTCTGGGATCAGAGAACGGCATAAGGAGCCATAACGAAATGACCGATAATGAAGAGGTTATTTCGTAACGGCTCCTAATCTTTCAGGAGGAGGTCGGCATGGCGGTGAGAATCGGGATCAACGGATTTGGACGAATCGGCAGAAATATTTTCAGGGCGCAGGGCAAAGATCCATTGTTTAAAGATATTGAGATAGTGGCCATCAATGATCTCACCGATCATCAAACCCTGGCCCATCTGTTGAAATATGATTCGGTGATGGGCGTTTACGACCAGGAGGTCCGGCAGTCGGACAAAGGGCTGAAGGTCGGCAACAGAGAAGTGGCGATTTTTAATCACCGGAATCCGGCCGATATCCCCTGGGGGGATCTGGGGGTGGATTATGTGGTTGAATCAACGGGACTTTTTACCAGCGCGGAAAAAGCCGGCGCCCACATCGATGCCGGGGCCAAAAAGGTGGTAATTTCGGCGCCGGCCAAGGGAGGGGTAAAAACAATAGTCATGGGCGTCAATGAGCATGAGTATGATCCGGCCCAGGACCATATCGTTTCCAATGCCTCCTGCACGACCAACTGTCTGGCCCCTTTTGCCAAGGTGATCATGGATCATTTCGGCATCAGGAAAGGATTGATGACAACGGTCCATGCCTACACCAACGACCAGCGGATTCTTGATTTCCCCCATAGCGATCTGCGCCGGGCGCGCGCGGCAGCCCTGTCGATGATTCCCACCAAAACCGGGGCCGCGGCCGCGGTATCGCTGGTTATTCCGGAATTAAAAGGAAAGTTCGACGGACTGGCGGTTCGCGTTCCCACTCCCAATGTCTCGCTGGTTGATGCGGTCATGGAGGTGGAAAAGGAGACTTCGGTGTCCGAGGTGAACGAGGCGTTGAAAAACAGCGCCAATCGCTTTCTCGGCTATTCGGAGGAGCCCCTTGTTTCCATTGATTATCAGGGCAATCCCCATTCCTCGGTGGTCGATGCCATGTCCACCAAGGTGATCGGCAACATGGTCAAGGTGCTCAGCTGGTATGACAATGAATGGGGCTATTCGAACCGGGTGCTGGATCTCATTTTGCTGATGGAAAGCCAGAAAACCATCTAAACCTGGTTCGTTTACGGCACAAAAATCAATAAAGCAACCAAGGAGCCCACGGCGGTCACTGGCGAATTGAATTTGTTTTCCAGTGAGTTCCGTGGGCCCTTTTGCGGTGACCGGATATTTTTTTTCATCTATGAATCAATCTGAAAAACGTCTCCATGAAACCTCCAGCGCCTTAAAGGCAAATCTCCAGGAAACCGCGGTTGCCGATGTCATTATTGATCCGCATCGCGCGGTCTTGCTTGACCTGATTCGTGATTATAAGGGAATTCACAATAACCTCTATGAATTGCTGTATGAGGTGCATCATCCCTATCGCAATTGGAATCTGATCGTTCCCAGACTGCGCACCTTTGTGTTGAAAAATGTCAGCCTTTTTTGCGGCACGACAAAAGGCCCTGAGTCATTCCGTCTTTTTTCCGACATTTTCCTGCAGGTGCTGGACGAAACCCGCAAGAACAAAACCCTGCTGAGTCTCTGCATGGAGTCGCTGCTGGCCTATGTCGACCGCATCATCAACTGCGGCAAGGCCGAATTAAAGGAATATGAAGTGGTGCTGGCGGAGCTTTTCTCCAAGCTGCACGCACTTGACGGTCAGATCATCATGCTCATGGTGCAGGGCCAGCACCCCATGAAAAAAATCGCCGTTTCCCTGGTTGAGTACAGGAAAAAGGAGGCGACATTTCTCATCGAGCCGGCAGTCCGGTTGTTCAAAAGGGTGCTGCAGCTTAATTACCGGTACTGGCTCGAGGTTGACGATCCTTTGCCCTGGTTTCTGGCCCAGTGCAGCGACATGTGTGACAACTGGGACGCGGGCAAGCTTTTTAATGCCATCTCCCACGATCAGATCCGGCTCTACCTGGAAAAGCTTGAGGCGATTCCGGTCAATAATGACCTGGAAAGCCTGCAGGCCATGCTGGCACTGCCGGCCCACATGGACTTGGTGCGCCTTTACCGGGAGATTCCTGAAAAACTGGTTGTCAGCCGGGAAGGCGAGGCAAGGCGGGAAGATGACCGTTTTGCCCAAAACAGAAAACTCATTTTCCTCTTCCGGATCATGCGAACCTCCGGGCTGTATCTGATCCACGAGGAGAGTCTGCGGGAGATCAACCGCAGCCTGGTGCTGCTCATTCGCAAGCAGACTTTTGAGGAAATCGAGTCGTTTCTGCTCACCGCGGTTCAGCTGTTAAAGGAAAATGTCAGACGCTACCCCCATACCGCACTGCAGTGTATCCAGGTTTTGGGGACCGAGGTTTTTCAGCGGGAAAACAGCCGTCTGGTGGAGACCTTCCTTTGGGAGACGGTGCGTTTTGGCTTCCAGTACGCCAATGTTGTCGGCGTCGACCAGGATTGGCAGCCCATCACCAACCCGGCCCATCTGGCCAATATCCGGGTCTGGCTCAATCTGATCATGCAGGAACCGAAATGGTGTTCCACTCTTTTTTCGGCGCTCATCATTAACCTCAAGCTTTCCGGGACCTGTGTCAAGGATACGGACCTGTTCCAGCGGGACATCAGCCATCTGCTCAATCATCCCATTGCGCCGGTGTATAATCTCGTCAAGCAGTTCACCAAACTTATGCCGGTTTTCTTTAATGAAATCGGGGCGGAAGGTCATCTGCGCGACGTCTCCACCGAGCTTGATGAAATCCACAAGCGCAAGGATCTGCTCATACACTTTCTCCGCAAGCAGAGTCATGTGGAGAGCTCCAACCTGATTGTCGGCTTTATCAAGGCCATCATCTGTTTCTGGCACACCCTGGACAAGAATGTCTTGCGGGATTTTTTGCCGGCTGAGGTATTAAATCAGGTGGAAACAAGCGGGCCCTTTGTCGATGAGCTGCATATCCTCACCACCCGCCTCTTTGCCGTGGACCATTTTACCAAGGAAAGCGATCTGTTGCAGTGGGATGAGGAGCAGATCGCCCACTTTCTTGCGCAACAGAAGGATGTCAGTGTCCATGAACTGCGGCGCTTTGAATTGCTGGTTGACATGTACCGGCTGCTTGATCTCAAGTATAACCTGGGCTTTCAGGAGCTGCGCCGCCAGCTGGAACAGGCGGCAAGCGGCGGGTTCCCGGAGATGGAGCAGTTGCTCGCCGATCTTGAAATCTGCGACACCGTGCAGTGTCTGACCGCGCTGCTCGATCATCTTGAACAGCTGAAAGATATCATTTTAAGCCCAAAGATCTTTGAGGCGCGGGAGGATATTTATCATAAACGGCATATTGCGGTCGATATCCCATCGGTGTACGGCCGATACAGCGAAAAGAAGTTTGACGCCCTGGGACTCACCTTCCGGTTGGAAAATCTGGCCAATATCTACTTGGAACGGCTGCCTTCAACCCTGAATCTTTCCTTTGTCACCCGGGCAACCTTTATTCGGATTGTCAAGTATCTGCGCCTTTATCTGCGGGCCCTGCGGATTGACGGCATCACCAGCCGCCGCCTGGAGACCTATGTTGCCCTGCTGTCCAATTCCCTGGGCATAAAACGTTTTTCCTATACCCAGTATATCGATATCTTCCGAGGGTTGTCGGAAGGGGTAAAAGACGTTATTTATGCCTATTACACCAATATCCACCAGAATAACCTCTCCATCATCATTCCCCAGATCGGCGCAGTCAACCTGCTGGCCAAATACCGTAATCTCTGGGAGGATGACGAAACGAGCGTCTCCGGTCGCTGTAACGGCGAGACGATCCATCGTCTTTCCGAGGCCTTCATGCGGGATCTCATCGCCGGCACCTTTGGGCTGCAGCATCTGGATAATTTTATTACCAGAATTTATCAGGTTCTGGAACGGCAGCGCGAGCTGCTTGATGAGCGGCAGCTTGATCTGCTGATGACCTATAATCCCGAAAAGGCCATTCATGAGTTTAACCGCAAGAGCGCCCATGCCAAAAACCTGATTCTGCTCGGCAACAAGGGATTCAATCTCAGCCTGCTCGCCATTGACAACAAACCGGTGCCGCCGGGCTTTATTATTACCACGGAAATTTTTCGCTGCTGGCCGGTGGTGAACAGCTTTTACATGGCGCGCAACGAGTTCATGAAGCAGATGCGTTACGCGCTGAACAAGGTGGAGGAAAAGACCGGCGCCAAATACGGGGATCCGGATAATCCATTGCTGGTTTCGGTGCGCAGCGGGGCATCCATCTCCATGCCGGGCATGATGGCCACCATTCATAATGTCGGGTTAAACAGCGAGATTATCCAAGGTGTCTCGGCAGTGCCGGGCAAGAAATATCTGGCTTGGGACAACTATCGCCGTTTCCTTCAGTCCTGGGGGATGACCAAGGGAATCGGCCGCGACACCTTTCAGGCCTTGATGAATGAAGCCAAGGCCAGGCACAGGGTGACGGTGAAGAGCCAGTTCAGCCCCGACCAGATGCGGGAGCTTGCCCTCAATTACCAGCAGAAACTGAAAGATCTCGGCATTATGATCCCCGATGATCCGTGGCTGCAGCTGGTGGGGGCGATCGAAATGGTGCTTGGCTCCTGGGACGCCCCGAAAACAAGGGGATACCGTAACCTGATGGGCATATCGGATGCGTGGGGCACGGCGGCCATTGTCCAGGCCATGGTTTACGGCAATCTTGGCCCCCAGTCCGGCAGCGGGGTTGTCTTTACCGCCCATCCCTATCGCAAGGTGCGCCGGGTGGCTTTGTGGGGCGACTATGCCCCCGGCGACCAGGGGGAAGATATTGTCAGCGGACTTGTCACCACATTTCCCATTTCGGTTGAACAGGCGGAAATTGATGGGAGACCGGTGGAGTTTTCCCTGGAAATGCGGTCACCCGAGGTCTATCAACGGCTGCTGTCCATTGCCCGGGACCTGGTTTATGAAAAGCAGTGGAATCCCCAGGAAATGGAATTCACCTTTGAAGGCCCACGGGAATCGGATCTGTATATCCTGCAGACGCGCGATATGATCACCATTAAAAAGAAAGAACGGTTCATGGTGTTCAAGGATGAACATCTGCTCAGCAAGGATATTCTGGGGAAGGGAATCGGGGTGAGCGGCAGCGCCATATCCGGCCTTGCCGTTTTCAACGAGGACAATATTCGGCAGATGCGGGAACAGAATCCCGGCACGCCGCTCATTTTGATCCGGCAGGACACGGTGCCTGAGGATATTAAGGAAATTTCCATGGCGGACGGACTGCTCACCGCCCGTGGCGGACAGACGTCCCATGCCTCGGTTGTTGCCTTGCGGCTTGAGAAAACCTGCGTGGTGGGATGCCGTGCCCTGCAGGTTTATGAAGCGGAAGAGCGCTGTGATATCGGCGGCAAAACCGTTCGATTCGGTGACCCGGTCGGCATCGACGGCAGAAAAGGCCTTTTTCTGCAGGGGCGGCATGAAATTCAGGTCGAAGTTCACATTCTGCCTATTTGATGCCCATGAGAACAGGGTGAGGGTATTTCAATGATTGGATGCGGTTTGACATGCAAAGGTGGCGTGGATGGCTAAGGTGCGGGTTGAGCTGGAAAAAGAGCAGCAGGCGGATGGTGGGAGCAGGCGGAAAACGTTTGCCGTTGAGAAAAAGAACGAAATCGCCAAATTGCTTATCAAGGCCGGCATCCTGACGGAAGAGCAATTTCATTATGCCGAGCGTGTTCATGCCAAACTCAGCACCCAGCGGAGTTTGCTCAGCGTCCTGGAAGAGCTGCAGTATGTCACCAAGGAACAGGTGCAGGACGTTTTGCGGTCAGGGCCGGTGTCGCTTCCCTTGGGATCCCTGCTGGTTGAGCTGGGGTACATCAGCGAGGCGGAGCTGGCCATGGTGCTCGCCAGTCAGCAGGACGCCAAAACGGGGAAATTCGGCCAGGCCCTGGTCGATTTGAACCTGGTCGATGAAAATGATCTGCTCCGGGTTCTTTCCTACCAGTTGGGGTTTCCTTTTGTTGAGCCGGCTGTCGCCGAAATAGATCAGAAAATCTTTCAGCGGGGCAGGATGGAGTCTTATCAGGAAAATAGATTTGTGCCGTTGCACCATCAGGACGACGCCATTCTCATTGCCTTTGGTGATCCGTTAAACAAGGATCATGTCAACGCCGCCAAAAAAATCTTCGGCGATGGGATCCGGATCGGCATTGCCAGGGAGAGATCCATTCTGGAATTGCTGAACGCCATTGAAAGCAAGGCGCAGAAAGGGGAAAAAGAAGCGCCGAAGCTTGAAGTAACTGATAATGCGGTGGTGCTGGCGGTTAATGCCATGTTGATTGAGGCCCATAAGCAGAACGTCAGCGACATCCATGTCGAGCCCATGGCCGCGAAGCTGCAGATTCGTTTCCGCCGGGACGGCGTGTTGACGCATTACAAGGATTTTCCCCTGGAAATGGCCCCTGCTTTGTCCAGCCGCATCAAAATCATGGCCGGCGCCGACATCGCCGAAAGGCGCCGGCACCAGGACGGCCGTATTTTTTTTGACGACAAGGATGTCCGCATTGATCTTCGGGTCTCCATTTATGCCACCATCCATGGCGAGAAGATTGTCATGCGTCTGCTCGGCCGGCAGAACGAACTGCTGGGGATTGATGAACTGGGCATGGAGCCGCGGGTGCTGCAGCGATTCATGGAAGAGGCGCTTGATGCGCCAAGCGGCGTCATTATCGTCACCGGTCCCACCGGCTCCGGGAAAACGAGCACCCTGTACAGCGCGGTCAATCATCTTAATAATCCCAATTGCAGCATCATCACCGCCGAGGATCCGGTGGAGTTTGTGATCGAAGGGATTTCCCAGTGCTCGATCAATCCCAAGATTAATCTTACTTTCGAGGAAACATTGAAGCACATGGTTCGGCAGGATCCTGATGTCATTGTCATCGGGGAGATCCGGGACCGTTTTTCCGCGGAAATGGCCATTGAGGCGGCGTTGACCGGGCATAAGGTCTTAACCACGTTTCACACCGAAGACAGCACCGGCGCACTTCTGCGCCTGCTTGACATGCAGATCGAGGCCTTCTTGATTGCCTCCACCGTGGCCGGCATCCTGGCCCAGCGTCTGGTGCGAAAAGTCTGTGATGCCTGTGCCGAAGACCATGTGCTGGGGCCGGATGAGCTGCGCCGGCTGGGATATATCCAGAAAAAGGAAAGCGGCCTGGTTTTCAAAAAAGGGATTGGTTGCCGGAAATGCCGCTTTACCGGCTATATGGGCAGGGTGGCGGTGCATGAATTGCTGATTCCCGGGGAATTGGTCAAGGATGCCGTTATTGCCCGCAAGACGTCTCATGAAATCAGAAAGGTCAGCACCCAGACAACGGGCCTGGTAACGTTGCTTGAGGATGGTATCTGTAAAGCCGGCCGGGGAATGACCAGTTTCGATGAGGTGATTCGCCAGTTGCCCAGGCTGGACAGGCCCAGGCCTCTTGCTGAAATAAAAAGGATGCTAGGTGTGGAAAAATGAATAATGCCCGGTCACTGATAGACCAGATAAACGAGTTTGTTGCCAAAGAGAATTTTCAGCTTCCGGTTTTTAATGAAGTTGCCATGCGTATCCTGAAAATGGCCCGGCATGAGGATTATGATATCCGCGAAATGAGCCGGCTGATTCATCAGGATCAGGTATTGGTGACTGAGGTGCTGAAATCGGCCAATTCGCCTTTTTTCGGCGGGCTTTCGGCCATTACCACGGTAAAGGATGCCATTGTGCGGCTGGGAGCCCGTCAGGTCGGAGAGCTCGCGCTTCTTGCTTCCGAGCGCGTGCAATACCGGGCAAAGGATAAGAAGCTGAACAGGATTTTAAATGAGCTGTGGAAGCATTCGGTGGGATGCGCCATCGGTGCCCAGTGGCTGGCGCGCAGGTTGAGCTATCATGAAAAGGACAATGAAGCCTTTATCGGCGGCTTGATTCATGACATCGGCAAGCTGTTTCTGCTGCGGGTTATCGACACCATGAAAGAATCCGATGATATAGCTTTTGATATCTCCTATGAGCTCAGTTATGAACTGCTGAATTCCTTTCATGCCGAGCAGGGATACAAACTGCTTACAAATTGGAATCTGCCGGCAATCTATTGCGATCTGGCCCGTGATCATCACCTGGAGGATTTTGACCAGGAAAATATTCCCTTGGTGATTGTCCGGCTTACCAATATGGCATGCATGAAGCTCGGTATCGGCATGAGCCGGGATCCTTCCATCGTCCTGGTCAGCACGGCCGAGGCATCGGCGTTGCGCATCAAGGAAATCGTCCTGGCCGAGCTTGAGGTCATGCTGGAAGACGCAATGCAGCTTGCCGCCTAAAACGTTCACACCAGCCGCGACAGCACCTGGTTTGCCACCGGCAGGGCCTGCTGGGAAAGATGGAGATGATCATCTGTGATGACGAGCAGATTTTTTTCAAGCAGTCGATCCATTTCCTTGCCGTAATAGGTTTTCGGGCTGAAGCCGAATCTTTGCTCCAGATCGGTGATTGAAATTCCTTTGATCATCCGTAGACCCATGATGACCGTTTCCCGGAAGAGGGCTTCCCGGCAGAGGCATTCCATGGCGCTATAGGGTGCGACTCCACTGGTAACCCGCTGGATGTAGAGGGCGGGATCCGCCACGTTGGTAATTTTCATGCCGGAAAGCGAGCCCACCGCACCCGCCCCCAGGCCGAGCCACGATCGGTTCTCCCAGTAGTTGATGTTGTGGCGGCAGGCAAAGGCGGGCCTCGCGTAATTTGAAATTTCGTAACGTTCAAATCCCGCTGCGGCAAGAAGCGTGTCCGTCACAAGCGCCATTTCCACCACTTCGTCTTCCGCCGGCAAGCTCAGTTCTTTGCGTTGGATCATCCCGGCAAGAGGCGTGCCTTGCTCCACCATGAGTTCATAAAGGGAAAAGTGCTCGGGCGCCAGGGCGAGCGCCGACTCCAGGGTATGCCGCCAACTTTTTGCCGTCTGCCCCGGCAGTCCGAACATCAGATCCAGGCTGACGTTGTCGAATCCTGCCCGGCGGGACAGAAAAAAGGCCGCGCTGGCGTCATCCGTTGAATGGACGCGTCCTAATATCGTCAGATCAACCGGATCAAAGGACTGCACTCCAATGCTTAACCGGGTCACCCCGCATTGCCGGAGCGCGATGAGCGTGTCGCGCGACAGGCTGTTGGGGTTTGATTCTACCGTGATCTCCGGTTTTGAGGAAAAGGGAAAGGCGGCCAGGCAACCGGCAACAAGCTCGGCAAGCGCGTTGCTTTCGCAGATTGTCGGTGTGCCGCCGCCGATATACAGGGAGGAAAAGATCCTCTGTTTGCACCAGGGATGGTCTGCCATGCTGCTGATGTGGCGGCGAAGCGCATCGAGATAAGCGGAAATTTCATGTTCCCGCCCGGCATGGGAGTTGAATGAACAGTAGCGGCACTTGCTTCTGCAGTAGGGGATGTGCAGGTATATGCCGGTGTTTTCATCCATCGGGGTTACAGCAGGTTGCTGCATGCCTGTTTGATTTCATCCATAAGGCCATGATCGGCAAAACTGAACGGCGCTTCGCCGGCACCGATAATGAGATGATCAAGCAGTTGGATATCCAGCAGCGAGCAGGCGAGGAAAAGGTTGCGGGTGAGTTTTTTGTCGGCCGCGGAGGGCTGCCTGCTGCCGGAGGGGTGGTTGTGGGCAATGATTACCGCAGCGGCATGATGACCAAGGGTCATTTTGATGAATTCCCTGGGATAAATGGAGTTGACCGACAGTGTGCCTTCAAAGAGAATTTCACAGGCAATAATGCCGAATGATGCGTCAAGAAAAATGGCCTGAAACACCTCTTTTTTCAAATCCCGCATGGAGTGAATCAGATAATCGGCCACTTCCCGGGAAGAGCGGAGGTAGTTCTTGCCCTCCAGGCGCTGTTTCAGGTAACGGCGGGCCACGCTCTGGATGAAGTGGATGGCGAAACCGTTGCTCGCCCCGATGCCGCTGACGGTCTGCAGATCAAACGGGGTTGCTTCCAGTACCTCGGCCAGGCTGCCGAATTTTGCCAGCAGCTTCCGGGCGCTTTCCTTGCAGTCGCGGCGGGGAGTGCCCAAGGTAAGAAGCAGTTCAAGGACTTCGTCGTCATTTAAGGCGTCAATGCCGCGGGAAGTGAATTTATCGCGCAGCCTTTGCCGGTGTCCCGTGCCCTTTTCCTTTGTCGTTTTCTCCGCCACGTGGATCGACTGCCCTGTTGTTATTTGCCGAGCTCCTGATTGAAGAGCTGGTTGGCCAGTTGCGGATTGGCCTTGCCTTTTGTTTTTTGCATGAGCTGACCGACAAAATAGCCCATGAGTTTGGTTTTGCCGCCCTTGAAATCCGCGGTCTGCTCCGGGTTGTCGGCAATGATCTGCCGCACCATTTTCAGAAGATCCCCTTCATCGCTCATCTGCACCAGATTTTTTTCCTTGACGATGGTTGCGGCATCCTTGCCGCTTTGCATCATGTCGTCAAAAACGGTTTTGGCAATCTTGCCGCTGATGGTGCCTTTGTCCACCATGGAGAGCAGGGCGGCGAGGTTTTGCGGGGAAACGGGGAAGCCGCCGATGTCAAGGCCGTCCTCGCCCTTTAACTCGCGCAGCATCTCGGTCTTGATCCAGTTGCCGAGCTTTTTTGCTTCAGGATAAAGGCCAAGGGCGCTTTCAAAGTAATCGGCCAGCTCCCGGGAAGAGGTGAGTATGGCGGCGTCCTCTTCATTGAACCCAAGCTGGGTCATGAAGCGATTTTTCTTTTGGTCGGGCAATTCCGGCATGGTCCGGCTGACCCGCTGAATCCAGTCATCATCAATGACCACCGGAATAAGATCCGGATCGGGGAAATAGCGGTAATCGTGCGCTTCCTCCTTGCCCCGCATGGAGTTTGTCACGTTTTTATCGGCATCCCAGAGCAGGGTCTGCTGTTGAATCCGGCCGCCGTCCAGCAGGATGTCACGCTGGCGGCGGACTTCATATTCCAGGGCCCGCTGCACATTGCGGAAGGAGTTCATGTTTTTCAACTCCGTACGGGTGCCGAATTCTTTCCGGCCCACGGGGCGGAGGGAAATGTTGGCATCGCAGCGGAAGCTGCCCTCCTGCATGTTGCCGTCGCAGATATCGAGGTAGCGGAGGACTGCATGCAGCTTTTTCAGATAGGCGGCGGCCTCCTCGGGAGAGCGGATATCGGGCTCGCTGACAATTTCGATCAAGGGAACGCCGGTGCGATTCAGGTCGACGTAGCTCTGGGGTTTGACCTCGTCATGCACCAGTTTCCCCGCATCCTCTTCCATGTGAATACGGGTCAGGCCGATGCGGCGCGTCACGCCGTTCACCTCGATTTCAACATACCCATGTTCGGCAAGGGGCAGGTCAAACTGGGATATCTGATATCCCTTGGGCAGGTCGGGATAAAAATAATTTTTGCGGGCAAACTGATTGCATTTAGTGATTCGGCAGTTGGTGGCCAGGGCCATTTTAATGGCGAATTCCACCACCTGCCTGTTGAGCACCGGCAGCACGCCGGGCATGCCCAGGCAAACAGGGCAGGTATTGGAATTGGGCTGTCTGCCGAATTCGGTGGTGCAGCCGCAGAATATTTTCGTTTTTGTTTTCAGTTGGGCATGAACTTCAAGCCCGATGACGGTTTCAAAATCCATAACAATATGTGATACCGAAATGATTGAATGAAAAAGATGCGGGAAAGTGCGCTCCCGCATAAAAAAATGACGCAGGCGACCAGGGTCGGCTTCATTCCATTTTGTGAATCCATTTACTGATGCGGTCGCGTTCCTCCTGCCAGCGGGCCGGACTGATCCGCACATCGAGAAACAGGCGAAACAGGTCATCAACCGTGCGGCTTGCCTTTTCCAGCATGCCGATGCGGTCAAGCAGCCGGCCTTCCACGGCTTCGGCCGTTTCGCCTTCTTCCGCTTCGGCCATTGTCCGGGGTGGCTTGACACTGCGGAACTCAAGCAGGCTGGCCTTGATGGTCATGTGCCATTCATATTCACCCTGAACCATATGGATGCGTGCCTGTTCCAGTTTTTTCCCCATGCGCAGACCGGTGCGCGCTTCCTTCAGTTCGGCTTGGAGCCCCTGGCAGATAATTTTTTCAAATGCTTCACCCTCGCCGTATTCGAGCAGCATGTGTTTTTCAAAGACAAGCTGGATGTCGCCCGTACCGGGCAGGGCGACCGTGCCCCCGCGCTCGTCGCTTTTATACCAGAGCCAGGTGAGAAACTCCTGGCCGAGAAATCGTTTTTCGATGATTAAATCAACTAAATCCATGTTGCGCCTTTAAATGAGAATGTCCGGAGAAAGACGTGACAGGGCGTCATGGACGTCCGGTTCGAGAAGATGTTCGGCGGTAAGATAGGGGATTTGCAGCCGCAGGGAGAGATCGAAAGTTTTTTTAAAGAAATCTTCCAGCTCGGTCTGCGCTTTGAGGCTGGTGGAAAAAAAAAGCAGGTTGCCCTGGGAAAGATTCCAGCAGAGATCATAGGTCGCCGGAACCGGAACCGCTTTTTTCAGCAGCATCAATTTGACATTTTCCTTGATTTCTATTTTCTGCGACCGGCTTAATTTTGGAACCTGCCGTTCTTTTTTAAGCCGTTCTTCTTCTTTCAAGGTAAATTTTTTCAAAACATTGGGAGCAACCTTGCGTTCGTCGATGCGCATGGTGAGCACAATGTAATCGCCGACGGCAAAGGAGGCATACTCGAAGGAAGAGTCAAACATGCTGAGCACCGAGACCCAGCCGACCGACCGCTCTTCATAATTGTCGTCGATATCGCGAAAGGCATTGTCCTTGATTCGTTCAGCGGCAAAATCAAGAAAATTCGGCACCATCTCGCCTTCAACGGCATAGCGGACAAAGGTTGCTGAAGAGGATAAAAGCCCCATGAAAAAAACCTTGTAAGAGATTAACGGGAAAGGGAGAAATATTTATTTGTAAAAAGCAAGGATAGCAGACCTGCTCTGCGATCACAAGGACTTTTCCTCCGAAAAAAAAGGCATGCAATCACTTCTTTCTCGACAAAAAAATGAAAAAGTGTATAAAAGGGGGATTGACAAAATAAATCGACTGGGGTAAAAATGCCGCTTCTTAAGCGGGTCGTTAACTCAGTCGGTAGAGTATCTGCCTTTTAAGCAGAGAGTCGCGCGTTCGAGTCGCGCACGACCCACCATGCAGTCCCCATCGTCTAGCCAGGTCCAGGACACCGGCCTTTCACGCCGGCAACAGGGGTTCGAATCCCCTTGGGGACGCCAGGGAAATTCAAGGAGTTAGCTCACACGGGCTAACTCCTTTTTTTTTGGCTTCGGCGTTTCGCTGATTTTTGCGCACCGTGCCGCAAAAAAGCGTGAAAATATCGAAATTTCCATATCAATACTTTAATTCGTAAGCAAAAACATTTATATAAGTCTCTTGTATAATTATCCAAAAAAGATTAATGTAATTAGTAATCATTTTTATAGTTTGCAAGGAGGATGCAATGGAAGCCCAAAACAAACTGCGCATGACCAAACAGCGGCAAGTAATTCTCGAAGAATTACGAAAAGTTAAGACGCACCCGACAGCTGACGACATGTACCAGATTTTACGGAAAAGAATGCCGAAAATCAGCCTGGGAACTGTTTACAGAAATCTCGAGATATTGTCCGACACCGGTATCATTCAAAAACTGGATGTGGGTGGAACCCAGAAAAGATTTGATGGCGACATCAGCATTCATTCACATGTCCGCTGCGTTGTTTGCGGCAAAGTCGGGGATATCGATATCGCCCCCGGCTACGACATCGAAGGCGAGGCGCAGAAGATGACGGATTTTCAGATAATTCGCCATCGACTGGAGTTTACGGGTTTTTGTCCCGCCTGCCGGCAGAAGAAAGGCAAAATCGCGTAAATTGTGGCCTTGCTGCGGTGAGGTGCGGGGAGGCGACGGGAATTTTTTCATGAATCCGTCAAATTTCCTTGCAATATGACGACTTTTTGTGGCCCAATAAGGTGTGAAGTACATCGCTGCTTGCATCTGCGGCCTCCTTTATGCGCGTTAGCAGAGAACGTTGAAGCACTCTTGTATCCATTATCCCCCCCAAAATATTAATTGAGAAGGAGTAATGACATGACAAAACAGTTGCAAGTCTACAAGTGCGAAGTGTGTGGAAATATTGTTGAAGTACTTCATGCCGGAGCGGGTGAACTGGTTTGCTGCGGCCAGCCGATGAAACATCTGGTTGAAAATACGGTGGATGCCTCCAAGGAAAAGCACGTTCCGGTCATTGAGAAAATAGACGGCGGCTATAAAGTGAAAGTCGGTTCCGTGGCCCATCCCATGGAAGAAAAGCATTATATCGAATGGATTGACCTGGTTATTGACGGGAATACGGTCCAGCGCACCTTCCTCAAGCCCGGTGCAGCTCCGGAGGCGAGCTTCAAGACGAGCGCCAAGGATGTGGCGGCTCGGGAATACTGCAATGTTCATGGTCTGTGGAGAGCCTGATTCATGTTAAGTGATAAAATGGAAAAGGCGTTAAATGAACAGGTGAACTGGGAGCTGTATTCCGCGTATTTCTATCTTTCCATGAGCTCCTATTTTGAGTCAATCAGTCTGTCCGGCTGCGCAAAATGGATGCGCGCCCAGGCCCAGGAAGAGCTGTTTCACGCGATCAAGCTCTATGATTACATTAATGAACGAGGCGGGCGGGCCATCATGGAAGCCGTCGCGAAGCCGCCTTTTCAGTGGGAATCCCCCCTGCATGTTTTTGAAGAGGTGCTGCGGCATGAGCAGAAGGTGACCGGCCTTATCAACGAACTTGTCAACAAGGCACTTGATGAGCGGGATCACGCCTCGAATATTTTTCTGCAGTGGTTTGTTTCCGAGCAGGTGGAGGAAGAGTCGTCAGTCGGCGGCGTCCTTGAGAAGTTCCGGCTGATCGGCGACAACAAGAGCGGATTGTTTGCCATTGATCAGGAGCTCGGCCAAAGGGTTTTTACCCCTCCCCCGCCCAAAAAATAGTCGAACCGCCAAAAAAAAGCGAAGAAGCCGCATGACCGCAAAGTCATTGCGGCTTTTTTTTTGCGCCGTCATTTTTTTGAAATTGCGATTGTTCGTTTGGAATGGTAACTGTTCTGTATTATTTGATAAGATCAAATCATAATTCGAGGAGGACGCAATGGGAGCACTGGAGGTAAAAGATAAAATTTTCTGGGTCGGCGCGGTGGACTGGAACATCCGTGATTTTCACGGCTATTCCACCTATAAGGGGACGACGTATAATTCCTTTTTGGCCATGGATGAGAAAATCGCCCTTTTTGACACGGTGAAAAAGCCTTTTAAGAATGAACTGCTGCACCGCATCAATAAGCTGACCGATCCGACCAAGATCGACTATATCATTGTCAACCATGTGGAAATGGATCACTCCGGTTGCTTGCCCGAGATTGTCGAGCTGGTGAAACCTAAAAAAATATTTTGTTCTCCCATGGGAGAAAAGGCGATTCAAAGCCATTTTCATCCCAAGGACTGGCCGCTGGAAGTTGTCAAGTCGGGGGACACTCTCAGTTTGGGGAAGAAAACCGTGCACTTCCTCGAAACGCGAATGCTGCACTGGCCGGACAGCATGTTTTCTTATATCCCGGAAGACAAGCTGCTCATTTCAAGCGACGCATTCGGTCAGCACTGGTCCACGTCGGAACGCTTTGATGACGAGGTCGGTCAAGAAGAACTGATGGCCCATGCCGCCAAGTATTACGCCAATATCCTCATGATTTTTTCTCCCAATGTGCAGAAGCTGCTGCAGTCGGTTAAGGAGATGAACCTCGATATTGATATGATTGCCCCTGACCATGGGCTGATCTGGCGCAAGAATCCCGGCCAAATTCTGGAAGCCTATGAAAAATGGTCCAATTACCACGCGGAAAAGAAAGTGGTGATGGTCTACGATACCATGTGGCACAGTACGGAAAAAATGGCCAAGGCAATCTGCCAGGGGCTCATGGAGGAAGGGGTCAGCGTTAAGCTGATGGATCTCAAGGTGAACCACCGAAGCGATGTGGTCACCGAGATTCTTGATGCCAAGGGTGTTTTGTTCGGCTCGCCGACATTGAACAACGGCATGTTGCCCACCATGGCCGACCTGCTCACCTACCTGAAAGGATTGCGGCCGAAGCGCAAGGTCGGTGCCGCATTCGGTTCCTTCGGCTGGTCCGGCGAGGCGGTGAAGCATATCAATGGCTATCTGGAAGAAATGGGGATTGATATCATTGATCCGGGCATCAAGGTGAAAAACGTGCCCACCCATGAAGATTTTCAACAATGTTTCGATCTCGGGATCAAGGTAGCCCAGGCGGTGAAAGCCGAATAACTGCTACGTGCCGGAGAGCTTCGTGAAGGAACGGGAGATAAAAAAAAGGCTACAGCGTCTGCTCAAGGAAAAGGATCTCGAATATATCCTGAGGGAGCTCCGCGCCGTTGCCCCCCGGAATCTTGTGGCGTCCTTGCTGTCCTCCCTTTACCAGACCGATGAGCGGATCAAGTGGAATGCGGTCACCGTTATCGGTGAAATCATGAACGACATTGCCCGGGTCGATATGGAAGCGGCCCGGGTTGTCATGCGCCGTATACTCTGGAGTCTTAACGAAGAATCAGGCGGCATCGGCTGGGGCATGCCTGAGGCAATGGGGGAGATCATGGCGGTCAACGGCCGTCTGGCCGGCGAGTATGCCCATTTGCTGGTTTCCTATATGCGGGAGGAGAATTACCTGGAACTGCCGGCCCTGCAGCATGGGCTGCTGTGGGGAATCGGACGTCTTGCCATGGTGCGCCCCGAACTTCTTCTCAAAAACGATGCCGACGGCCATATGGTCATGTACCTGGAATCAGCCGATCAGGTGGCGGCCGGTCTGGCCTGCCGTAATTTCGGCCTCCTGCATGTGCAGGAGGCCGCCTATCAGATCCGCCACTTTCTTGACAGTCCCCATGTCCTTGCCCTGTATGAGGATCGGCGCCTTTTTTCCACCACGGTGGGGGCGCTGGCCCGGCAGGCGTTGCAGCGTCTCGGCGTTTGCGCCTGAACCAACCGGAGCGTGGAGAGCGTGAGGTCAGGGAAGAATCTGCCCCCTGGCACTGATGACATACTCCCGCTGGGGGATTTCTTTCCCCGCTTTGTGCAGCGCTTCGCTGATGATGCTGCGCATGCCGGCGCAGCAAGGCACCTCCATGATGACCGACGTGATGCTTTTGATTGATCGGGTCCGGAATATTTCCGCAAATTTTTCCACATAGCTCTGCCGGTCATCAAATTTCGGACAACCCATCATAACCACCCGTCCTTGGATGAAATCCCGATGAAAATCAGGATAAGCGATCGGCGCACAGTCGGCCACAATCAGCAGATCGCTTTTGTCGAGAAAGGGGGCGGTGGCCGGAATAAGCCTGATCTGTACCGGCCAGTGGCTGAGGGCGGATGCTGCCGTATCGCTTGCCAGATCGCGCGGCATATTGGCCGCCTGACATGTGTTTTGTGGGGTGAAGCTCTGCAGGGTTGCGGACGGACAGGAACATGTGGGGCTCGATTTTTTCTTCTCGGGCCGTTCTTTTTCCTTGAGAAATTCCTCCACCGCCTTTTCGTCAAAATCATCGGCTGTCCGTTCAATGATCTGCAAGGCTCCGGTCGGACACTCGCCGATACAGGCACCCAGACCGTCACAATATTTTTCCGCAACCAGGCGCGCCTTGCCGCCAATAATCTCCAGGGCTCCTTCCGCGCATCCGGTCACGCACTGGCCGCAGCCATTGCAAAGTTCTTCATCGATTTCTATGATTTTTCTTTTTATCTTCATGGTGTTACCCCGTGGTTATTTTTTAAGAAGAACATCGGCGGCGATTTTTCTACCGGCCGTGGTGAGGAATGATTTTTCTATAATCTTTTGCAGATGAGCGGCCGGGGAAGTCTTCTCCCTTTGTTTCTCATCAAGATTCACAATGAGATCAGCATCATACAATACTTTGAAGTTGGTTGTTTCCTCGGCCCGCGGCAAGTGATGGTGGCCGATGATGTCGCATACCTCGTCAATCAGTCCAGGCTCCGCCTGCAGGCTTGTCAGGATTTCCCTGGCAACAGGGGGGCCTTCCTGATGCTGATAGCGGGGGGAGCTGCTGTTGAATTTCCGTTCCGCCTCTTTGATGCCGATATCATGCAGGTAGGCGGCGATGAGGACAACCGCCGGGTCGCCTTGTTCGGAGCGATTTATTTCTTCGGCATAATAGGCCACTTTGCCGGCATGGCCGATTCGTTTGAAATCGGTGCCGAAATAACGTTTCATGGCGACCGCCACCCGCTCTTTTAAGGACTGGCCGGCGGAGGATTTGATCTCATCGGGAAGCGTCCCCAGGCATTGTTCGGCGTATGGGCAGTAAGCCGCGCAGCCGAAATCTATTTTGGGGTTCAACATGCGGTGGCCGCAACCCGAACATTTTCTGCTTGAATCATCCTTGAAAAACTCAATGGCGTGAGCGCATTTGGGGCATTTTACCTCAAAAATGGCCTCGCCTTCCCAATAACGGCTGTCTTGTCCCGGGCATTTCATGGGCTCGCTCCTTTACGTTGGCAGGGAAAACTTTCAGGGTCGCGCGTATTCTCTTTTATATTATCAGAAAATTCTATTTCCCGGATACCGTCTCCTGCGGATTAAATTCCCTGATCATCATGTCCGGAGAATTTTTTGTTTTTGCAGGAGTGGCACCGTCCTTTTAGTGTTACAGTACCAGAAGCAGGCGGGACCTCCCTTGACTTAGGTCAACCACGAGAATTTTTTTTGTTCATGGCGGAAGGCACCATCAATCCCGGGCGGCACGAAGAATAAATTGACAGGAGAGGCGCGGAAGGATAGAAAATTGTTATGCAGGCGGCAGGTTACTTCTTGGCAACGGACGGATTGTCGTTTGCTTCCTTTTTTTCGTGCAGAGATGACGAATGGCTGATTTCTCCACCGTATTTTATGCGTTTCTGAAGAAAAATTTTGTTACTGCCGTGTATGACAATGCGGAAAAGGAGGTTGTCCGCAAGGTCATCCTGATGCACGGCATAGCCCTCCTCGGCATGGTTTTTCTTGGTTTTCTCGGAGCCCTCGCCCTTTATCAGAAGGCATACCTGCTTGCCCTCTTTGATTTCCTGACGCTTTTTTTGCTGGGCATTGTTCTTTTCATCCTGCGCAAAACAGGAAGGTATCTTTTCTGCTGTTTTGCCGGTGTCGCACTCATGTACGGCCTGTATCTGTTTCTTTTTTTTACCGGCGGCGTCAAGGCCACGGGCTTTATGTGGCATTACACCTTTCCCCTTTTTGCCGTGTATCTGCTGGGCAGCGGTTACGGCGCCCTGGCCGCGATCATGCTGCTGATTCCCGCAACTGCATTCCTGGTTTATGATATCGGCAGCGAAGCCGTGAATCTCTATTCTTTTGATTTTGCCACTCGCTATATCCCTTCGTACCTGGCGGTTTTCATGTTTTCCCTGATGTTTGAAAAAAGCAGGGAAAACGCCCACCGCGAATTGCAGGATGCCTATCTGCGGCAGGAAAAAATGGTGGAAGAGCGAACGACTCAGCTCAAAAAGGAAATTGAAACAAAGGAGGTCATTGCCGGACAGCTTCGCCAGGCACAGAAGATGGAGGCCATCGGACTCATGGCAGGAGGCGTTGCCCATGATCTCAATAATATCCTTTCGGGCATCGTGACCTATCCGGAATTGCTTTTGCATCAAATTCCCCCCGACAGTAACCTGCGCGAACCCCTGCAGACCATCAGGCAATCGGGGGAAAAGGCCGCGGCCGTGGTGGCCGATCTGCTGACCGTGGCGCGGGGGGTGGCGACGCCCAAAAAGGTTTGCGACCTCAACGAGCTGATTGCCCATTTTCTTTCTTCACCTGAATGTCGGAAGATTCAGCAGTTGTATCCCGGTATCCGCTGGTTGCATCTTGCGGACCGGGAGCGATTGCCGATTTTGTGCTCGCCTGTGCATATCAGTAAATGTTTCATGAATCTGGGGCTCAACGCGGCTGAGGCCATTGGCGGCGAAGGGACGATCACGTTCAGCGGCACAGCAGGACGGCAGCAGGCACAGACGAAAACGGGCACGAAAATAAAGGCAGACCATGTCGTGCTTCGTGTCAGTGATAATGGTCCCGGCATTGCGGAGAAGGATCTGGAACATATTTTTGAACCGTTTTTCACCAAAAAGGCCATGGGGCGCAGCGGTACAGGACTTGGACTCGCGGTTGTCTGGAACACCGTTCATGATCACGATGGTTTTATCAAGGTGCGGAGCAGCGACAGCGGGACGGTGTTTGATTTGTATTTCCCGCGGGCGGAAGGGAAGATCGACGAACAGGTCCATGAGGTGCCCATGGAAACGCTGCAAGGCAAAGGCAAGGTGCTGGTGGTTGATGATGAAGAACAGCAGCGGGAAATATGCCAGAGAATCCTGACCATGCTCGGGTATACCGTGACAACGGTTTCTTCCGGTGAAAAGGCCCTTGATTTTCTGAAAAAAGACAGGGTCGATCTGGTTATTCTCGATATGCTGATGGAACCCGGCATGAACGGTCGCCGGACCTATGAAAAAATCGTAACCATCCATCCCGGCCAGCGGGCGTTGATTGCCAGCGGCTTTGCCGAAAATGAAGACGTACAGGGGACGATAGCCATGGGTGCCGGGGGCTTGCTGAAAAAACCCTACAGTGTTGAAGAATTGGGAACAGCGGTACAACGGGAGATTCGGCGTTAATAGATGATTTTGTTTGCGAAATTATCCCACTGGCTGAAAACGGCTATTGCCTGTTCGCGCATCACCTGGTGCATGGGCATCTTTCTATTCTCGGGAGGAAGCAGGAGTTCCTGGTAAAGAAATTCATCGACGAATCCGAGGCCTGCCGCATCCCGGCGAGTGGCGGCGAAATAGATTTTTTCAACTCCTGCCCAGTACAGGGCGGAAAGGCACATGGGGCAGGGTTCGCAGTTGACATAGATAACGCATCCCGCCAGGCTGTAATTGCCTAATCGCCGGCATGCCTTGCGGATGGCCACCATTTCCGCATGACAGGTGGGGTCATTTTTTTTCAGCACCTGATTCCAGCCCCGGGCGATAATTTTTCCATCCTTGACGATGACGGCCCCGAATGGGCCCCCATCTCCCTGCAGGGATTTTTCTTTGGAGAGCCTGATTGCCTCCTGCATGAAGTTCGGATTCATGATCGTTTTCCGCTGAAAGAAAGAGGGTGTCGCCCGCACGGGAACAGGTGAGGGGAAAATGCCGTTTGCCGTTTCATACCGCACTATACCGTGAATGAAGCATTGATTTATAGGAAAATCTCGCGTACTTTGTCTCTTTTTCCGGCAAGAGCGACGCCAATGGCTCGTTGCCGGTGCAACGGCAATACACAAGAGAGAAACAAAGTGGATTATTTTCTTATCATACTTTCATATCTGGTTGGTTCGATTCCTTTTGGTCTTCTGCTGGGAAAGCTTGCCGGGGTGGACGTCCGCAGGGACGGCAGCGGCAATATCGGCGCAACCAACGTCAGCCGCCTGGTGGGCAAAAAGGTGGGCGCGTTGACCCTGTTGCTTGACGCGGCGAAGGGATTTGTGCCGATGCTCGTCGCCGATGGTCTGGGGGCCGACGGCAATGTTGTCATGCTGTGCGGCGGCGCGTCGTTTCTCGGGCATCTTTTTCCCCTGTATCTGAAATTCAAGGGGGGAAAAGGGGTCGCCACCGCTCTCGGAATCTTTTTGTATCTCTCGCCCGTTGCGCTGCTCATCTGTATCGCTGCTTTTGTCGCGGCTGTCGGTCTTTCCGGCTATGTTTCGGTCGGATCGCTTGTGGCCGCGGGCGTCATGCCCGTTGTTGTTTTTTTGCAAAAAGGAACCGGCGGCTGCTTCTTCCTGGCGATTTTTGTCAGCCTGCTTGTCTGGCTGAAGCATCGTGACAATATTGCCCGGCTTGTCCGCCATGAAGAAAAAAGCTGGAAAAAGAAGTGACGTCTCATGACCAAAAAAGACTGGGAAAAAATAATCGCGGCCCGAGAGGTGCTGGGCCTGGGAGAGGCGGCGAGCCTGGCTGAAATAAAAAAAGCCTATCGCCGCCTGTCAAAAATTCATCATCCCGATATGGCGGGTGGGGGCAAGGAAAGCCAGAACAAGATGCGTCAGGTGACCGAAGCCTACCAGGCGCTCTTGCTGTATTGCAAGAATTATCGTTTTCCTCTGGTGATGCAGAAGGAGACCCTTGATGCCGAGGACTGGTGGTTTGATCGATTCGGCCGGGATCCCCTGTGGGGAAAAAATGAGGACAGTGAGTAGGGATTGCCGGGGGACCGTCCTTTTTCCAGGTCATTCGGCAACGGCCCCGTTATTGCGCTGGAGCCGTTGCCGCACAACGGTTTAATTGAGATATTGCTCATTTGTCGTTATTTTTCCGTTTTTCATCAGCAACATGGTCCATGCCTCCATGATTGCTCTTTCCTTCTCCGCGGTTAATTGGGCATCAAATGCCTGGCGCGCCTGCTCGCTGTCTTTGCCCACATCTTTTTTGTCCTTGAAGCGGCAGACATAAAAAGCGTTTTCCGCTTCCAGGATGGTTTCCGGATAGGGTGTTTTTTCATTGAGACGGAATCCGGCTTCGATGACCGCGGCCGGCAGACCGTCCGCGGTCATACTGCTGCGGGAAAAATAGGCCGATTCTTTGACTGCGCCGCCTTTCTCCTTGATCTTCTCAGCAAAGACCGCGTCTTTTTCCTTGACCGCAATCAACGACTCTTCGGCCGCCTTCCGGCTGATGTTTTTTGCTTCCTGGGCGATGAAATCCTTTTCCACCCTCTCCTTGACCGCGTTTAATTCCGGAACCACCGGTTCCTTTGTGTCGGCAACAAGAAAGATGATAAAGCCGTCCGGGGTTTCAAGCAGTGAACTGAGCTCTCCCTTTTTCAGCGTGAAGGCCGTATCGATGACGGCCGGGGCGTCGGCCAGAGCAGCCGGGGGGGAATCCTGGGAGAAAAAATCCGTTTCGGCCGGGGTGACGCTGAAATTTTCCGCGTATTTTGCCAGGCTGCCGGCAAAAATTATTTTTTCATACGCCTCATTGGCCTTTTCAAAGACAATGTTTGCCGCTTTCTGCTGTTTCAGCTTGTGCTCAATGTCGTTTTTTGCCGTCTCCAGGGGAGTGACTGCCGCCGGCTGGATGTCCGTCAGCTGGATAATATGATACCCGAACTGGGTGGTGACCACATCACTGATTGCCCCTTTGGCGAGAGCGAAAACGGCATCCTCAAATGGTTTCACCATCTGGCCGCGAGTGAAAAAATCGAGATCTCCGCCTCTGGATGCGGAGCCGTCCTCGGAAAATTGCCGGGCCAGGGAAGCAAAATCTTCGCCGGATTTGACCCTGGCCAGAATGGCATCAATTTCCTGTCTGCGGGCAGCCCTGTTTTCCTCGGTGGTTTGTAAAAGGATATGGCTGGCGCGTCTTTTTTCCGGCCTGCTGAATTCACTTTCATGGCTGCGGTAATACTCTTGTATCTCCTCCTCCGAGACAGTGAGATCTTTTGTCGCCTCGCTGTTGCGAAAAGCGAGGTAGGAAAGTTTCAGCTGGAGGGCGGTCTTATAGTTCTCTTTGTTCTTTTCGAAGTAGGTGGCGAGTGCCTCAGGGCTGACCTGGACCTGATCGACATAGTCCGCGGGGGTGAATACCGCATAATCGAGTCGGATTTCCGCGTTTTCATAGAGAAATCGCGTTTCTGATTCATGATTTGTGATCCTGGCGAAACCGGCTAGTTGGTCGGCTATTTTGCCGAGCAGGAGGTCGTTGCGCAAGCCGGCCTCAAATTTGGTGGGAGTAAGCTGCGAGGCCTTGAGCACTTCGTGGTAGCGGTCAACATCGAACAGGCCGTTGTTCTGAAAAACGGTCATCTCCTTGACGGCATTTTGTATTTCCGCATCACTGACATGGATGCCCATTTCCGCTCCGCCCTGTTGCAGCAAGACCTTCTGAATCAGATCTTGAAGCACCTGTTTCTTGACGCCGAACGACTCGACGAATCCTTTCGGCAGGGTGCCGCCGAACTGATTCCTGTAGTTGTCGAGGGTGGTCCCCAGTGCCTTGTCGTACTCGCCCAGGGTGATCGGTTCGCCGTTGACGGTGGCTACGGCGTTGCGCGCCCCGCCCGTGTTGTTGCCGACGCCCCAGAAAACAAAAACAACGATGATGATGAGGACAGTGGCCTGCAGGTACGGCGACTGGGCCTTGCGGCGAAGAAGGTCAAGCATGGGTAAGGCTCCTTTGGCGAATATTTATTGGCTGCGATGACTACTGCTACGCATCTCAATTAATTTACTCATTATTAATTGTCAATTTTCAATTGTCAATTTACTTCGTTTCCGCGAGATTGGCACCCCAGGAAAGATTGACCAGGAGAGGCACGGCAAGCTGCATGACATTTTCCATGGCCTCGCGAACAACGGCGCAGGTGGCTTTGAGTTCGTTTTCCGGCACCTCGAAAACAAGCTCGTCATGGATCTGCAGCAATAATTTGCCGTTGAGGTTTGCCTGGGTAAGCAGATCGTGAACGTGGAGGGAAGCCAGTTTGATGATATCGGCGGCGGTTCCCTGGATGGGGGTGTTCAATGCGGTGCGTTCGGCGAATTCCCGGATGGTTTTGTTGCTGCTGTTGATGTCCGGCAACTGCCTGCGGCGCTGGAGCAGGGTGGTGACAAAACCGTCTCGCCTGGCCTGCGCAATGATCTCCTCCATGAATTTTTTCACCCCGCTGTAAAGATCAAAATAGCGGTTGATAAAGGTTTGCGCCTCCTTGCGGCTGATGTTGAGCTGTCCGGCCAGTCCAAAGGCGGACATGCCGTAGACAATGCCGAAGTTGATGCTCTTGGCGACCCGGCGCATCTGGGGGGTTATCAGGCTGGGATGGACCCGGAAGATTTCCGCTGCCGTCTGGGTGTGAATATCCTTGCCGGCCCGGAAAGCCTCAACCAGGGTCTGGTCCTGGGAATAATGTGCCAGAACCCGCAGATCGATCTGCGAGTAATCCGCTGCCAGCAGCACCGTGTTGCGAGGGGCGACAAAGGCTTCCCTGATCCGCTGCCCCTCGGGTGAACGAATCGGGATATTCTGCAGATTCGGATTACTGCTGCTCAGCCGGCCGGTGGCGGTAACCGTCTGGTTAAAGGAGGTATGGACCCGACCGGTACGGGGGTGGATGAGGGTGGCAAGTTTATCAACATAGGTTGATTTGAGTTTGCCGACACTGCGGTGCTCAAGCACCGCGGCCGGCAGTTCGTGATAGGCGGCAAGTTTTTCCAGCACGGAGACATCGGTGGAGTAGCCGGTTTTTGTCTTGCGCCCCATGGGGAGCCGCAGTTTTTCAAAGAGGATGGCGCCCAGCTGTTTCGGGGAATTGATATTGAATTCTTCGCCTGCCAGGACAAAAATTTTCTTTTCCAGCTCCGCAAGTTTTTCGCCGAATTCATGAGACATGTCGGAGAGGATTTGTGGATCGATCTGAATGCCTGTTTCTTCCATCCGGGCAAGAATTGGAACCAGCGGCATTTCCAGTTTTTCAAAAAGCTCCCACAGATTGAGTTCACGCAGCTGCGGGACAAAGAGCTCCCACAGCATGCAGGTGGAGACGGCATCCTCGCAGGAATAGTCCCGGGCGGCATCAAGGGGGACGTAGCTGAAAGCGTCCGGTCTTTTGTCGTTGCCCGTGACCTGGGAAAATGATGTCAGGCCGAGTTGCAGGTGTTCGCGGGCAAGATCGTCCAGGCTGTGACTGCGCCGGGATGGGTTGAGCAGATACGAGGCGATCATGGTGTCGCACAGGGGGCCGCGAAGCATCAGTCCTTGCTCTTTCAGCACCTGATAATCATACTTGATGTTGTGGCCGATCTTGGGCAGCCGGCTGTCTTCGAACAGCGGGCCGAGGAACTCGGCAACATCGGCCAGGCCAAGCTGGCCGGGGAGAACGGCGCCGACGGCATCCCTGTGTTCAAGCGGAATGTACCAGGCGTTTTTCGTCTCAGCGCAAAGCGAGATGCCGACCAGGCGCGCGGAGAGCGGATCAAGGGAGGTGGTCTCCGTATCCAGCACCAGAAATGATGCCTGGTGCAGAGAGCGGCAGAGCGCCTGGAGCTCTTCCCGGTCCGCCACAAGGGAAAAGCCCCTTGTTTCCATCGGTCGTGCGGAAGCCTCCTGTTTCAAAAGGCGGGAAAACTCGAGTTCGGTAAACAGGGCGTGCAATTTTTCCTGGTCAGGCGCGGGCAGGCGATAGGCCTCCGGATGATCGGGAACCTCCACGTCTTTTTTCAGGGCGATCAGCTTTTTCGACAAGAACGCCTGCTGCTGGAAGGCAAGCAGCTTTTCTTTCAGTTTTTGCTGCGAAAGGAGTTCGATATTTTCATAAAGACCATCCATACTGCCGAATTGATTAATCAGCTTGTCGGCGGTTTTCGGGCCGATGCCGGGAACGCCGGGGACGTTGTCCGAGCTGTCGCCGATCAGGCCGAAGAGGTCGTTGAGCTTTTCCGGTTCGACATGGTACTTGTCATGAACCGCTTCCCTGGTCATTAATTTGTCCGTCATCGGGTCCCAGACAACAATGTCGTCGTCCACCAGCTGCAGCAGATCCTTGTCGCCGGAGATGATGACGACCCGGCTCCCCCGGCCGGCAAGTTTTGTAGCCGCGGAGGCGATCAGGTCATCCGCCTCCATCCCCTGTTGCTCCAGGGAAAGGATATTATAGGCCCGGGCGATTTTTCTGATATAGGGAATCTGGCAGACCAGGTCATCAGGCATGGCGGGCCTGTTGGCCTTGTACTCTTCATAAAGGGCATGGCGGAAGGTCGGCCCTTTGTGATCAAAGGCAATGGCGAGGAACGCGGGTTCTTTTTCCCGAATGACCCGGAGAAGAATAGTGGTAAACCCGTAGATGGCGTGGGTGGGAAGACCATTGCTGTTGGAGAGGGGTGATATGGCGTGATAGGCGCGGTAGATATAAGCGCTGCCGTCGATGAGATAAACCGTATCGTGCTTTTTCATGCCGGGCACTCTAACAGGCGTGTTTTTTTTTGGCAAGAAAAGTGAGTACGGCACTTTTTTTTAAAGTTTGAGAAAAAAAAGTCGATATGGTAACTAGAAGAAGAAATTTTTTGGAGCAAACAGGCAGTCATATCCCCTGAAACAAGGGCTTGAGGGCGAACAGGAGCTGGTCATGAAGTTAACCGATGTAATCTCCCAGATCAGGACGGACAATAAGGTTGAGGTGAAAAAGACTCGCAAGGCCGAAGGTGTTGCCGAAAGTCGGCCACCTGTTGCCTCTGATAAGGTTGAACTCTCAAACAGCTCCAGGGATGTGCAGAAAATGAGAGAAATACTTGATCAGACCCCGGCGATGAGAATGGAGATGATAGAGGCCTTGAAAAAAGAAATAAACGAGGGCACGTATCATGTCGATGCCCGCGATATAGCAGACAGGATGCTTGACGATCTTCTGGCGGAAGACAGTCTGCTGTACGAATAGTCTCCCCTGTTGACGGAAGATGTGCGAAAAAGTCGGCCTTATGGTCGGCTTTTTTTGTTTGCGGGGCAGGCGTCGCGTTCATTGGCAGGAGTGATTCCGCTGTCAAGGTTGAGCCGGAAAAAGCGGCCAGCAGGGGTTGTATTTCTGCGGGTCGAGAACCACCTGCATTGCCAGTCGTTTGCCGGTATTCAGGATCACCGGACCAAGAAGATTGGCGGTCATTTCCCTGGGCTTGTTTGCCGGGATGGTCAAAATGAGCAGCACGTCCTTTTCTTTTTCCGAAGTGAGCTGCAGGTCGCTTTGTATCTGGCGGGGAATGTGCGGCTGGTAATCAATGTTGAGCATCCCGGCCTGGATGACGACAAAGGCCAGATCCGGATTATTCAGCGACTGCAGCCACATGAAGGGGGATTTCTGGCTGTGCGGTCGGAGCACAAAACGGTGCGATTCCGGAAAGCCGAGAAATGGGCTGACCATGGAAATAACCCGTTCCGGATCAACCGCTATTTCGCCGAACCGGCTCGTCTGCACGACAAGATGTTTTTCCGTGTTCGGATGATCTATATCCTGTGTTACGGCATTCATCAGTATCCTTCCTTTTTCATGGGAAACACATCGCTTAATCCGCTTAAGTCGGCCGGTGCGTCCAGTGCCGCTTTTTTGTTTTCTTCAAGAATGCGCAAATAAATTTCCTCACGGTGAATGGCAACCTGTTCCGGGGCGTCGACTCCAAGCTTGACCAGGCCGCCTTTGCTTTCCAGGACTCTGACTTTAATGTCGTCGGCAATGATGATTGCCTCGCCAACCTTTCTGGAAAGGATAAGCATAAGGGGGGGGCTCCTCGAGAAGTGTCTGGGCGAATAAGACACCCGGCCGGGTGTCTTGCTTAAGCATCACCGTCACTGTACCACTTTCCCTTATAAATAATCAACAAGACTGAGCTGCATGGTTTTTGCCGCGGCAGCGAGTGCGGCCTGATAGGCAACCTCCTTGGATTTGAGGTTGAGAATTGCCTCGGTCAGATCGGTGTCCTGTTTTTCCGACAGATTCTCCTGGTTGGCAAGCTCCAGATTGGCATAGACCTGCGTCTGAATGGTGATGCGGTTCGCCCGGGCGCCGAAGTCGGCAATCTGGCTGGATAATGCCGACATGACGTTGTCCAGATCCTCCAGCGACTTGGTCAGTCCCTGATGCTGCAATTCGTTGGCATTGATGCCGAAGACATTCAGGGTGTTGCTGCTGTCTTCGCTGACATCGAAAGTGTAGCGGTTCGGGTCCGAGCTTTCAATGCGCAGGTGGCCGCTACTGTCCCACGAGGCGGAAAGGCCGGGGATGCCGTTCAGTTTGACTGCGATATCATAGGGCGTATCCTTGGTGATATCGACCGGAATAAGCATGTTGAATTCTTCCGGCGGATAAACATCATGGTCCGTGACGTTGATGGAGAGATTGCCGTCATGAAATTTTTCGTCAAGAAGATCCTTGCCGGCATTGATCTCCTCCAGGGTGGCATATCTGTTCTCTTCCGCGTGAATGCCGGTGACAAAGGTATAATTCTGCCCGCGGAGATAATTTTCCAATTCTTTCATGACCTTGAAAACATCGGTGTTGCTGATGGCATCCTCGCCGTTTTTGGCTATTTCAATGGTACTTTTGGCCCCCACTTTAATTTTTGCGTCATTGTCCCGGTCTCCGGTATAACGAACATTGTTGTCAAGCCGGGTGAGGGAGTGGACGGAAAGTTTGCCGTCGTTGGCGATATCGTTTTTTTCACCGGTGGAAAGCGAGCCGCCGGAAAGTCCCAGGGCGGAAAAGGCCGGTTCGACGCCCCCCGGCGGATAGGCCGGGGTAAGGGTGCTTTCCAGCACAAAAGTCCGGTCGGCGCTGAGCTGAATGGAGCCGAAATAAACCTTGTCAGCCGCCGCATCGTTAAGATGGGTCAGGTCGTTGCCGTTAACGGTCGTTTCCACATGCAGGTTGCGTCCGTCAACCGCTTTCAGGGCCAACTTGCCGTTTGCATCCCGCGTGGCGACAATGCCGGTTTGGGCCTGCACGTCATTGATGGCATTGAGCATCACATTGTCCGTGTCCTGAACGGTAACCGTTGTGGGACCAAGTGCGGCAAAAACATCGATACCGTTGATGATCAGATCCCCCGCATCCATCGTCCCGGCGCTGACGCCCATGGTTGCCTGACGGAAAGCCGGAACCACGGAGGCGGTGACGCCGGTTCCGGGTATTGTCTCGCCGAGGGCATTGACGGTGTCCTCGCTGATCGCGTTAACGGCATCTGCCTTTGCCGCGGCTGAATAAATATCATAAACGTCGGAGAGCCCGTCCGGATTTATGGTTGTGACCGGGATACCGTTTATGACAAGATCGTCAGGGAGCAGCTGATACTCAAGCGGCGGGCCGGCCGCTACATAATCCAAGGGGGCGAGATCGGCGCCGTTGATGCGATAGCCGTCGATGTAGCCGAGCATGAACGGTGTCGGTTCAAGCTCGGTGTATCCGGTGGTTCGATAGCCGCCGAAAACATATTTGCCGTCCCAGCGGGTATTGGCCAAGGTCACCATCTGTTCCAGGTAGACATGCACCTCGTCCGCCACATAAAGCCGGGTTGACGGGGTCTGGCTGTCATTGGCGGCAATCAGCGTCTGATTTTTACTGTCCATGACCAGTTGTTTGATGCCGGTCAGGGACTGTTCCGCGGCGGAGATCATTGAACCGCCAAAGGAGATATTGGTCTGATATTGAGAGATTTCCGCCAGGGTGGAACGCATCCCCAGAGCGCTTACCATATTGACCGGATTGTCGGAAAGTTTCGACATCTGCATGCCGGAGGAAATCTGCCGGTTGATCCTTTCCATGTCGGTGGTAATCTTACCGAGATTGGTGCCGATCATGTTGTAAATCGTGTTCAGGGTTGTTCGCATATCACACCGCCTCCAGCAGAGTCCGCATCATTTCGTCCGATGAGGTTATCAGTTTGGCAGCCGCAGAGTAGGCCTGCTGAAATTTGATCAGATCCGCCATTTCCTCATCCAGCGAGACACCGGAAGTGGCGTCGCGCATGGCGCTCATTTGGTCGGTAATAAGCTGATTATATTCATAATCCCTGGAGGCGGTCCGCCCTTTTAGTCCGATGTCGCCCACCAGGGTGTTGTAAAATCCGTCAAGGGTGCCGGGGCTGCCGCCGATAAAACGAACCGCTTCATTCCGTTGGATATTGGTGATCAGCAGGGCATTGGACTGATCGCCGCTGAATATTTCACCAAGTGCGCTGACCGTTCCGGCCGCAACATGATCGGGATTATCGTTTATTACCTCGTTGATGCCGATGGTGGAAGCACCGGAGCCGGTAAAAAAGGTATTGATTCCGGCGGTGGCGAGGAAGTTGGAAGTATCGCCGCCAAAGGCGAACTGGTGGTTTGCGTCCGGAGTCAGCGTTAATTTGTTGTCGTGGACGGTCGCATGGATCCAGGGAGAGGCCTGGCCGCTGGCGTTGATGATGGAAATATTGATGGCGTCAGCCACATCCTGCAGGTCATAGGCCCGTTCAAGGGGAATCTCCACCGGCTGGGGCAACGCCAGGGTGTTGTCATTGTTGTAGATCCAGATCTTGAAGCTGCCGCCGTCAAGCTGCAGTTCGTCGGAATAATCAAAGCCGCGGATGGAATAAAGAACCTGGTTGTCGTCGGCGGTGAAAGTCAGTTTGCCGTCGCCGCCCGCGTCGGTGCTGCTGATGTTGCCGCCGCCGAGGCCGAGCTGTTCCAGGTAGCGATCGTCCGTGCCCGCTTCGATGGTAATATCGCTTGTATGGGAAAAGAGAGACAGCGTGCCGGTATTGTGGGCTCCGTCGGCCGTATAGGTGTCGTCTATCAGGCCAAGCTTTGCCGCCGCGGTTGAAAGAGCGGGATCAAGCCCGTCAATGATGATGCGTGATTCATCGCCTGGATTGGTATTGCGCAGGATAATGGAGTTTGCCGCGCCGCCGTTGGTGCCGTCGCCGACAATCGCCTCGATGGTGATTTTCGGGATGTTTTCCGGCACATTGGTCGGGTCATTGTAATTGGCGATGGCCAGATTGACGGCATCGACAACATTGGCGGCCAAGGTTGCCGGATCGGTGTCGTTCGGGGGGCCTGACGTTGCGTCCACGGTATAGCTGACGTCAACGCCGTTAATCTGAAAATCAATGACCGTCCCGTCCTCTGCGACCGCCATGGCGGTCACCGTGCTTCCGGCGACCTGGGTCGTCAGTTTGGCCTGCACGCCGGTAATGGCGCTGTTGATGGCCTGGGCGGCATTGTATGCCTTGGTGGAGGCCAGGCCGAAACTTGCGGTACCGCCCTCGATTTTACCGATTTCCCGGTCGTTGATGGTCATGACGCCGGCGGGAATAGTCTCCGTTGCCGTGGAGATATCAATGGTGCTGGTGAGCAACGTCGTGTTTTTCGCCATGTCGGCGCTGGTCAATTGGTCGGAAAAGCGGGTCAGGCCCACGCCCTGGGTATGCTGCTGGTTAACTTCACGGACAAGGGCGTTGGCCAGGGCATCCAGCCGGCCAAGATAGTTTTCCGCCACGCCCGGGCGGATATTGTTGTATGTCTCCATCCAGCCGCCCAGTTTGCCGCCCACTTCAGCGCCGTCACCCACGGCTATTTCAACCTTGGTGCCTTTGGAGTTTTCGCTTATCCACTGAAGCTGATTATCCTTCCAGTCGACCTGCCAGCCCTGATTGTTTTCCACCAGGGTGTGGCCGTCGGCCATGAGGATGGTAAATGCGCCGGTGCTCACTTCAAAGTAGTTGATGTCCAGATACTGGGAAAGATCCTTGACCAGAATATCGCGCTGGTCGCGCAGATCGTTCTGTTTGCGCAGGTCATCCTCGGAAGCGGCGATATTGGCGTTTAAATTGGCAATCTGCTTGGTGAGCGAGTTGACGTCATGGACCGCCGCCTCAAGACTGACATCGATATCATACCGGGTTTTGGCAAGTTCCGTGGTCATGCTGTTGAACTGATCATTGAGGATCTGGGCTTTCTGGATTGCCTGATCGCGGGTTGCCATGTTTTCCGGGTAGAGCGCCAGCGTCTGCCAGCTTGCCCAGAATTCACTCATCAGTTCGTTGACCGCCAGACCCGGCGCCTCGTTAAAGGATGTTTCCACCAAGCGCATGGAGTCCTGCTGGGCCTGCAGGTTGCTCAACGTGGAGTTCTGGCCTGCCAGCCTTTTTACCATGAACTGGTCATAGTGGCGGGTGATCTCCATGCCCCGGACGCCGTTGCCGAAAAAACCGACGCCTTCCGGGGTGGGAATCGCGGGGTTAAGGGACAGTGACTGCCTGGTATAGCCGGGGGTATCAACATTGGCGATATTGTGGCCGGCAACGGAAACGGACTGCTGATGGGCAAGCAGCGCTTCCTTGGCGGTATTTAATATCTGGGAAATGCCGACCATGTTTTTAAACCTCTCTGCTCATCAGAGCGGGTCCTGATGAGCTCTTCGTTCGCAGGGAACGGGAGCTGTAGAGCGGGGTTGCGGTAATTTCGCCGCAAATAAGGGAAATCGCATCGTTGATGTAGCCCAGTGTGGCGCTGGCAAAACTTTTGTTGATCAGATTGTTGCTGCTGATTTTTTCCCGCAACGAGGCCAGCTGATCACGATATTTTTTCACGGTCAGGGTTTGCTCGCGGGTCATGAAGGGAATGAGCTCGGCGAGCTTGATGATCCGTTGGCGGCTATTTTCGTCCCAGGCGAGAATTCTTCGGGCAACTTCCTGCAGGGAATGGTCGAGCTGGGCTATTTTGGTCAGCTCCTGCTCTTTTTTCCTGGTAAGGGAAATAAGGGAGTTGACATCCATCCGGATCAGCGCCTCTTTTTCCGCTTCGAGAATGGCAAGAAAGCCGCCGGAAATCGCAATCTGGCGTTTGAGAATATCAAGAATCAAGGGCAGGGGGAATGCCTCGCCGCTCGGCATACTGGTTTTTTCCGCCGCTGTATTGTGCTTGGTGACTGCTGTCTGTGTGTTCATTTGTCTGTTTCTCCATCAGCGGAATGCTTCATTGATCCGCTGAGCTTTCTGTAAAGGAGTTCACCGATGCCGATCCCTTTACCATGGGCCATGTTCTTGGTCATTTCTTCATCAAGCAGGGACTGATACATTTTTTCGCCGAATGATTTCTGGAAGAGGCCGTCATCCGGAATGCTTTCCCGCATGGTGGAAACGAGTTTGTTGAGCAGGATTGCTTCAAAATCCCGACAGGCTTCCTGGAGTTTCTTGTTTTCGATCGAATCGACAAACTGCTTCTCATTTGGTTTATCGACATTTTGCATGCTTTTCTGAAGTGCAAATGTCGATGGCACAATACTTTTCATTTGCGTGGCTTCCTAAATGATTTCAAGGTTTGCGTCCAGAGCCCCTGCCGCCTTGATTGACTGCAGGATGGCAATGAGATCCCTCGGGGTTACGCCGACACCGTTCAGGGCGGAGACAAGATCTCCCAGGCTGACCCCCGGTTCGATGGCGACAAGTTTATTTTCCTGGTCCCTGGCCGTGATATTAAGATTGTCCTGGGCCGAGGCCTGCTGGTTGTTTGTTACCTGGACGCTCAAGTTGCCGTGGGCCACGGCCAGCTCCTTAATCTTCACGTCTTTGCCCATCACCACGGTGCCGGTCCGTTCGTCGATAATGACGCGGGCCGCGGAATCAGGTTCAATCTCGAGATTCTCGATGGCCGCCATGAAGCCGATCTCATTGCCCGCGTAACTGTCAGGAATCGCGATGCCGACCGTGGCGCTGTCCTTGGCCTTGGCGTAATTGCCGCCCAGATGTCCGTCGATGGCATCCACCGCCCGGGACATGGTGGTAAAATCAGGAGCGTTGAGGTGAAGGACGATTTCGTCCTTGCCTTCAAAGGAAACAGGGACCTCTCTTTCCACCGTTGCTCCGTCCGGAATGCGGGCCACGGTGAGGTGGTTTTTCTGGATTTTTTCATTGGTGCCCGTGTCGAATTCAAAGCCGCCGATACTGACCGCACCCTGGGCAACGGCATATACCTTGCCGTCGAGGCCTTTCAGGGGGGTGACCACCAGTGTGCCGCCCTGCAGCGAGGTGGCGTCGCCCAGAGTGGAAAGGGTGACGTCAATGGCCTGGCCGTTTTTAAGAAAGGGGGGCAGGGTCGCGGTTACCATGACACCGGCGACGTTCTTCACCTTGACGTCATCCTGATTGACATGGACGCCGAGATTTTCCAGCATATTGACCAGCGCCTGTCCGGTGAAAGGCGATTTGTTCCCGTCACCGGTTCCGTCCAGGCCGACCACCAGGCCGTAGCCGACCAGCTGATTGGGTCGTATTCCCTTTACCGAGGCAATGTCTTTCAAGCGAACAGCCCCGGCCGGGCTGGTCGGCAATCCAAGCAGACTGATCAGGGCAAGAAAGATGAAAAAACGTGATGCGTGCTTCATTGGATCTCCTCGTTTGGTAAAAAAGCTCTTGGCCTTTCCTTAGAGCAAACGGTGTGCCGGTGGGGCGACTGGTGTTGCTTAAATAATGTAACAATCTGTAATTAAAGGAGAAAAAATAACAAGCAGGGCATTGTCTCCCCCATGTTTTCCTGTCGTCAACCGCAGGGGGGAAATTTTTTCCTAGCCATTTCGTGTCGGCCGGCTGCTCATGGGTGCATGCGGGGAAAAATTGCTCTTCATCGAGCCTCTTTCAAAATGAACAGCCTACAAGGCTGTCCACAATTTGATCTTTGACAATCTATCCGATCAGGCGTAGGAGCTGATCCGCAAACAGGGTGATGACCCCGAACATCAAGTGCTGGGTCACCTTGCAGTGTCCCTTGACCATGACATTGTTAGCGCCGAAGTCTTCTTTCAATCGGCTGTTTGCCCGTTCCGCGCTGGACCGGATTTTATAGCGCTCTGCCTCGTGCGGTGCCATGGGGACAACCTCTTGGCCGCGGCCATTCTTATCTGTGATTGGAACATGGCCGAACTTCCGGCTGGTCTCCTCGATCCGCTTGGCATCGTAGGCTGCATCCATCAAATCGTAGAGATAGGTCACCTTTCCGCTGGTCAACTTGATCAGCGGAATCGCTACCTGGCTGTCATGCAGCGAAGCAGAGGTTACAAGGGCACTGATTGGCAGGCCGATATCGTTGATGTCCAGATGCAGCTTGAAACCGTTCCATGATATTTTGTACCCCTTGGCGTCCTTCTTGGTGCCACGATCACAGGCAACCGGCAACTCACCAATGGCTTCCTCGGCACTCTGGCGGACCTGACGGTCAAGCCGCTTCTCGATGGCCGGCGTCCGTTGCTCGCCTTTGGCGGGACGCCCCCTCTTGCGAGGCTTCTTCGGCTCCCTGGCCACCTTCTTCGCCGCTTTCTCACGTCCGGCAATGGCCGTGGAGTCCCGGCTGATGTGTCCGACAAGCTCTTCGCCAAGGTATTCCTTCACCAGTGCATCATGGACCCGCCCACCAAGACTGCCGGCGGCAAATTCGGCAAAGGCCCGCGACAAGGTAGGCTCCGACGGGATAGCATTGGAAGTGGCAAATCCGCATATCTGCCGCAGATTCCCTGCTGATTGCAGAGCCCGACGCAGGTCGCTGGTCGTCGGATATCGGTAGAGCGCCTTTGCCACGAATGCTCGGGCGCAAGCCTGTCGGTCAAGAGGCTTGCGCCCGGGATACTGATATCGACGTATGTTCCTTGGTACGTGTTGCTCAACCTGGATAATCTCCAGAATAGACACCAGGCGTTCCTCCTGCGCGGTGAGCGGAGCTTGCAAACATTTGTTCAGATGGGGAAACAGACTTCTTTGGACATACCCCATCAACCATGATATTTTGTCGGTGAGCTTCACGGCGTTCTCCTGTGTTCTGTTTTGCTGGTTACAAAACAATACCAGAAAACGCCGTGAAGTTCAATTATTTCAATATGTTACGCGATAATATCTTTTGTGTGGCGCGTCTCGTCATTTTGAAAGAGGCTCCATCGGCAATCAATATTGCGTAATCAGCGCTTAAAACGGCCAGATCACATCCAGGCCGCGAGCCAGCCAGCCGGGCTTCTGTTTGTCGGCGACAACACCGGTGCCGCTGTATTCGATACGGGCATCGGCAATATGGGTCGACTTGATGGAATTATTGGGCGAGATGTCACGGGGGCGCACCAGTCCGGAGAGAACGATAAACTGGGTTTCGTTGTTGACCCTGATTTCCCGGTAGGCCTGGATGACCAGATTGTTGTCAGGGGTAACGTCAACCACCTTTGCCGAGAGGGTGGCGGTCATGGTACTGTTTCGTTCGGTTTCGCCCGTTCCTTCGAAATCATTTTGCATCTCCGCCTGAATATTTGCATCGGCAATCAATGAATCAAGGCCGAATAACTGGCTGATGCCGGCACCCACGGTGGATTCCCGTTCCGTTTTGGTCCGGGCATTTTTTTTGCCGTTGGAGGTTTCAACAATTTCCACCATCAGGATGTCACCCACCCTGCTCGCCCTGCTGTCCTTGTAAAGGTCAAGGGAGTTGTCGCTGAAAAGGGAACCTTCCTCGGGCGCGAAATTTTTCGGCTGAACGTCCGGCAGGGCGTAACGGTCGGGCAAGGTCGGTTTCGCCGGCGAAGACGTCGAAGCGCAGCCGCTCAGAAAAAAAATGATTGCCAGGCAGGCAGCATAAAAACGAAGCTCGTGATCTGTTTTTTTCATGGGAAGTATCCTTTTGTATGCAGACGCGCAGCAGGGTGAAGCGGGGTGTTTACCGTTCAACTTCAACCAGGCCTTGGCCGATAACCCTTGCCTGGACAACCCGCCTGCTCATCATGTTCTTGACTTTGACCATGTCGCCCAAGGCGCCGCCGTTTTTCGCCTCACCCGGGGCCGTGACCTGCAGTCCACCGCTTTTGGCCATGATCGTCACCCGGTCGCCCCGCTTGATTATCTGGGGATTTTCAAGCAGCCCGGCCGAGAGAATCGCCCCTTGGCGCAGGGTTTTTTTCAGTTTTTTGCCGACGGCGAAATCCGGGTTGGTGACCAGATCCTCGCCCAGCATGGATATGTCGCGGAATTCGGTTTTAATGTCACTTGCGGTCAGGATGGAACGACGGAACATGTTGCGGGAAAGCAGCACCACGGTTCCCTGGAAACGGAGATCGCCCGACATGCTGACCTCCCCTTTCTTTTCGCTGTTGACGAGAATTTCAACAATAAGATTTTTTTTCCCCGGCGTGTCGCTCTCCACGGAGCCGACAATCCGGTAATCGAGGCTCCCCTCCGGTATTGCAAGGGTCCGGGGGCGACAGGAAAAGTCGTTGACCGCAACGTCCGCAACCCGTCCGGGAAGATGCGCTTTGAAAACCTCGATAAAAATTTCCCGCAGCTCCTGTTCCGCCAGGGTTTTACCGGCAGCAGGCGGCTGGCCGGGCATTGCGAGGGCAATGGTGCCTGGAGAAAGACAGACAAGCAGGAAAAGGAGCAGTTTACCCAGCACCTTACCGTACCAGGTTGTTTGATATTTCAAGCAACTGATCAGCCGTGGTCACACCCTTGGAGTTTGACTCAAAGGCCCTTTGGGTAATAATCAGATTCACCATCTCCTCGGTGACATTGACATTCGATGTTTCAAGAAAGCCCTGGGCCAGGGTTCCCAGCCCGTTGATGCCGGGATTTTCCTCCCGGGGGTCGCCTGATGCCTCGGTGGGCAGGAAGAAATTGCTGCCCACGGCCTTTAATCCGGCCGGGTTGATGAAGTCATGCAGGGTGACTTGCACGGAAGCAATGGTCTGTTGGGCCGCATCAAGGGCGGACAGCATGCCGCCGGCATCGATTTCAACAGCCACGGCATCCGCCGGAACGGCGAATTCCGGCTGCAGCCGGTCGCCGTTGCTGGTGACGACATAGCCGTCGCTGTCTATTTTAAAGGCGCCTGCCCTGGTGTAGTATTCCACCCCGTCCCGGACGATCTGGAAAAAGCCCCGGCCTTCAATGGCCCAGTCGAGCTCATTGCCGGTCTGGGAATAGTCGCCCTGGGTAAAGACCTTATAGACGGCGGTGGGGCGCACGCCCATACCGACCTGGACGCCGGTGGGAACCTGGCCGCCGTCGACTGTTTCCGCGCCCACGGCCCGGAGAGAATTGTAAAAGAGGTCCTCAAACTGGGTCTGGCTTTTTTTGAATCCGCCGGTGTTGACGTTGGCCAGATTGTTGGAAATGACATTCAGATGTAACTCCTGGGCATTCATGCCGGTGGTTGAGGTAAAGAGGGCTCGGATCATTTTTTTTCTCCTGCGGATGAATTTTTCGAAAAATAGGGAGGTTCAGGTTGTTCTGGCCTGATTTTGCTGCTGAAAAAAGTCAAATTACCGTTTACCCCGTCAATTTTCCGACATTATTAATTGCCTTGTTGTCAAGATCGTCAAAGGTGCTGATGACCTTCTGCTGGGTTTCATAGGCCCGGTGCAGGTCAA